>DASUDJ010000277.1:0-4126 GCA_036275635.1 Limnobacter sp.
TGACCACTTTTGCACTCTCATTGCTGGGCACTTTCCTTGTTCGCTCGGGCGTGCTGACATCCGTGCATGCATTTGCAACCGACCCTGAGCGTGGCGTGTTCATCCTGGCCTTGCTGTTCCTGGTGGTGGGTTCGTCCTACGTTCTGTATGCCATGAAAACCGGTGAAGTGGGGCAGGGGGGCAGTTTCAGGACAACCGGGAGGGAGTCGCTGCTGCTGTCCAACAATGTACTGATGAGTGCCGCACTGGTTACCGTGATGCTGGGCACCCTGTATCCGCTGGTGGTCGAGGTGTTGGGTGGCCGGAAAATGTCGGTTGGTCAGCCTTACTTCGAGGCGCTGTTCGCCCCCATTCTATTGCCCGCCGTCCTGCTGATGGCACTGGGGCCTGATTCTCGCTGGCGGGAAACTCCCTTGCGCCTGTATGCCAGGCCAGGTGCAGTTGCACTGGGCGCGGCCATGCTGGTTCTACTGGGTGCTGCATGGTTCAATTCGCATTTCAGCATCTTGTGGGCGGTGGGTGTTGTGTGTGCCGTATTCATGGCGGTGGCCACGCTGGCCCATGCCAGCACGGCAGCTCAAAAGGCCGGTGCCGCCATTCCGGAAAGTGGCCTGTTGTACCGCATGCGAAGACTGTCCCTGTCCTACTGGGGCATGGTGCTGGCCCACCTGGGTGTGGCCGTGTTTGTGGTTGGTGTCAGCTGGGTTAAAACATTCGAAACAGAAACCGATGCAGTGCTGAAGCCCGGTGAAACCACTGAAATTGGCCCTTGGCGGGTCACTTTCATTGGCGTTGATTCACTTCAGCGGCAGAACCATTTGGCTGCAATCGGCGTGTTTGAGTTGACGCGGGGCGAAGGCAACCTGATTCACCTCCTGCAACCCGAAAAGCGGCGTTATCAAAGCTCCGAGCAAGTGATGACCGAGGCTGCCATTCACACCCACTGGTTCTCCGATGTGTATGTCAGCCTTGGTGATGCCGTGCAGGGCAGCAGCGCTGGTGCATGGGGTGTACGCCTGTATTACAAGCCCTTGATCAACCTGATCTGGTGGGGTTGCGCACTCATGGCGCTGGGTGGCTTGGTCACCGTATTTGACCGCCGCTACCGTGCTGCGAAAAGAAGGTGAAGGCATGAAGAAAAAAAGCCTGCGTCTTTATTTGCCCTTGCTTGTCTTGCTGCTGATGGGCGTGTTTCTGCTTCGAGGCCTGTGGCTTGATCCGAAGAAACTTCCCTCTGCCCTGATTGGCAAACCTGTGCCTGAAGCCGTGTTGCCGATCCTCAGTCTTGATGGAGCAGAGGCCGGTGCAGTTCAAGTGGCGGATATTCAAAACCTGCAGAATATTGAGGGCATGAAAGGCCAGCCATGGGTGCTGAATGTCTTCGCATCCTGGTGCCAGGCCTGCCTGGTGGAGCATCCCCACTTGCTGGAACTGGCCCGACAGAAAAAAATAAAACTGGTGGGGCTGGCGTACAAGGATGATTTGGCCAATACCCGCAGGTGGCTGGCGCAGTACGGCAATCCCTATGACCTGATACTGGTTGACCAGAAAGGCCAGTACGGCATTGAACTGGGTGTGTATGGCGTGCCGGAAACATTTTTGATGAGTGCGGGCAACAAGGTTTTGCACAAACAGGTGGGGCCTGTGCCTGCTGACTATTTTGAAAAAATGGTGTTGCCGGCGCTGGAGGCTTCAAGGTGAACGTAAATGAACTGAACGCAGCCGAAAAAGCCCAGTACAAGGAACTGGCCAGCGAGTTGCGCTGCCTGGTTTGCCAGAACCAGTCGCTGGCTGATTCGCATGCATCGCTGGCTGTTGACTTGAAAGAGAAAATCGCCGAGCAGATTCGTGCCGGCAAAACCAATGAAGAAATAAAGAGCTACATGCAGGATCGCTACGGTGAGTTTGTAATCTACAAGCCAGCCTACAGCCTTGAAAATGCCGTGCTGTGGCTGGGGCCTTTTGTTGTGCTTTTGCTTGCGGTGCTGCTGGCCAGGCGGGTGGGTAAGTCACGAACCAATGAGGTTGACAAAGGCAAAGTTTCAGCCACTGAAACTGAATGGGCAGAGAGCCTTTATTCGAAAAGCCGTAAAGGCAAAAGGGAGTAGCAGGCATAAAAAAACCGAACCCCGCATCACGAAGTTCGGTTTTTAAAAACGAAGCAAGTTTTGACTTATTCAAACCTTACTTCAAAGGCTTGTAACGCACCCGCTTTGGTCTCGCGCCTTCTTCACCCAGTCGCTTGATCTTGTCGGCTTCATATTCCTGGAAGTTGCCATCAAAAAATACCCACTGTGAATCGCCTTCACAGGAAAGAATGTGGGTAGCAATACGGTCCAGGAACCAGCGGTCGTGTGAAGTCACAAGCACGGTTCCGGCAAATTCCAGCAGTGCATCTTCCAGCGAGCGCAGGGTTTCCACATCCAGGTCGTTTGACGGTTCGTCCAGCAGCAACACGTTGCCGCCGGAAATCAGTGTCTTGGCCAGGTGCAGGCGGCCACGTTCTCCACCAGACAGATTGCCGATGATTTTCTGCTGGTCTCCACCCTTGAAGTTGAAACGTCCAAGATAGGCCCGTGAAGGCATTTCGAATTTGCCAACAGTCAGGATGTCGGCACCTTCTGCAACGCCATCAAACACGGTCTTGTCATTCGGCAGGGAGTCACGCGCCTGGTCCACCACTGCCATGCGTACGGTGGAGCCAATCTTGATGTTTCCACTGGTAGGCTGCTCCTTGCCTGCAATCATCTTGAACAGGGTTGATTTACCCGCGCCGTTGGGGCCGATCACGCCCACGATGGCACCGGGTGGAATCTTGAAGCTGAGGTTGTCAATCAACAGTCGGTCACCGAATGCCTTGCTGACGTTCTCGAATTCAATCACCTCATTGCCCAGGCGCTCGGCCACTGGAATGAAAATTTCCTGGGTTTCATTGCGCTTCTGGTATTCATGGCTTGAAAGCTCTTCAAAGCGGGCAATACGTGCCTTGGATTTGGCCTGCCTGCCCTTGGGGTTCTGGCGTACCCATTCCAGTTCTTTCTTCAGGGCTTTCTGGCGGGCGCTTTCACTGCTTTCTTCCTGCTTCAGGCGGTCCTGCTTCTGGTCCAGCCAGGAGCTGTAGTTGCCTTTCCATGGAATGCCGTGGCCACGGTCCAGTTCAAGAATCCATTCGGCTGCATTGTCCAGGAAGTAGCGGTCGTGGGTTACAGCCACCACGGTGCCGGGGAACTTGTGCAGGAACTGCTCCAGCCAGTGAACTGATTCCGCATCCAGGTGGTTGGTGGGTTCGTCCAGCAGAAGCATGTCGGGCTTGCTCATGAGCAGGCGGCACAGGGCCACGCGGCGCTTTTCACCGCCTGACAGGTTGGCCACGCTTGCGTCCCAGGGGGGCAGGCGCAGTGAATCTGCCGCAATTTCCATAAGGTGTTCGGCATCATTGCCTGCCGCCGCAATCACGGCTTCCCACTTGGCCTGCTCTTCAGCCAGCTTGTCGAAGTCGGCTTCCGGATCGGCATAGGCGGCGTAGATTTCCTCCAGCTTCTGCTGGGCCATGCCCAGTTCACCAAGGCCTTCCTCAACTGCCTGGCGCACCGTGTGCTCCGGGTTCAGTTCCGGTTCCTGGCTCAGGTAGCCGATATTCAGATTAGGCATTGGAACGGCTTCGCCTTCAATGTCCTTGTCCACGCCTGCCATGATTTTCAGCAGGGTTGATTTACCCGAGCCATTCAAGCCCAGCACGCCGATCTTCGCGCCGGGGAAGAAGCTCAGGGAAATGTTTTTCAGGATCTGGCGCTTCGGAGGAACAATTTTCCCCACGCGGTTCATGCTGTAAACGTACTGGGCCATTCGGTTTCCGTGTCAGTTGGTGTTTCTGTTGATCTAACTAATCCGCAATTTTAAATCATCGCAGGCAGCTGGGGCGTCAAAGCTTGGCGTTCCTTGCTTGCGTCACCCAGCAGGGCCATGCCCAGCAGAGCACCATCAGCACCTTTGAACAGTGCTTTCACGCCGTTCTCATCCGCTGTAATTTCCCATTCACCCTGGTGTTCAGGCAGGGGCGGGTTGACCACCGCCGGGCAGTCCGGCGTCTTGATACTCACAGGCATGGCCGGGAATTTGATGTCGG
>DASUDJ010000278.1:0-6235 GCA_036275635.1 Limnobacter sp.
ATCAAAGAACTCAACAACCTTGCCGCACTGCACACACACCAGGTGGTCATGATGGGCACCTTCATTCAACTCGAACACCGACTTGCCAGTTTCAAAATGTTGGCGGGCCAGTAAACCGGCCTGTTCAAACTGCGTTAACACGCGGTACACAGTAGCCAGACCAATGTCCAGGTCTTCCTGCAGCAACAGTTTGTATACGTCTTCAGCACTCAGGTGACGATGGCTGCCACTCTGAAACAGCTCGAGGATCTTCATCCTCGGCAGAGTCGCCTTTAAACCAATGCTTTTTAGATCCGTCGCTGTAGTCATGAGTTTGGTACCATTTCAAGGCTTAATCGGGTTCAACTGGCTTATGATAACGCCTTTACGGGTCTTCATGACGCACCGAATAAGGTACTCTGTTTCCCTTAACAAGCGAATTCACAACACAATGCGTATTCTACGACTGAATTGGTTTTCCTGCGCAGCAGTGTCGCTGGCCCTGACTGGCTGCTCATACCTGCCCCAGAATTACGTTCCTTCTTTCGTCAAGCCATACAGGTTTGATATTCAGCAAGGCAACTTCATTACCCAGCAGGATGTCTCGAAGCTTCAAGTGGGCATGAGCAAGGAACAGGTGCGCTTCATTTTGGGTACCCCATTGTTGAATGACGCATTCCACGGCAACCGCTGGGATTATGTGTACCGCCTCAGCAAGGCAGATGGCCAGGTTACCCAGGCCCGTTACACCGTCATTTTCGAGAATGAACGCCTGGCGAGACATGGTGGGGAAAACCTGCCTGCCAATGCAACTGACCTGCAGGGAGTTGAGGGCAATCCCAAAATGCCATCCGGGCCCCTTTCTTCAGAAAAGCCTGCTGCCGACATCCAGAAGTCCGAGTCACCTGCAAGCAGCAATGAACGCTCACCTGAACTGAAATAAGACATCATGAACAAGCCAATTCGATTTGCGATCGCGGGCGCCAGTGGGCGCATGGGCAAAACCCTGATTGAAGCAATCCTGAATCATTCAGACTGCAGCCTGACTGGGGCTTTTGACCAGGCCGGTTCCCCTGCCCTGGGCCGGGATGCTGGCGACTTCATGGGCATTGCCTCCGGCGTGACCGTGACTGACAATCCTCAGGCTGCCCTGGCCAATGCAGACGTGCTGATCGACTTTACACGCCCTGAAGGCACGCTTCACCACCTGACGCTCTGCGAACAACTGGGCGTAAGGGCGGTGATCGGCACAACCGGTTTCAGCCCGGAACAGCTGGTACAACTGGAACAGTCAGCAAAAAAAATTGCCATGGTGTGGTCGCCCAACATGGCAGTGGGCGTCAATGCCACATTCAAATTACTTGAAGTGGCGGCTAAAATCCTTGCACAGGGTTATGACATCGAAATCATCGAAGCACATCACAGCAAGAAGGTGGATGCGCCTTCAGGCACAGCGCTTCGCATGGGCGAAGTTGTCGCAAAGGGCCTGGGCGTCAATCTGCAGGACGTGGGCGTGTTTGCACGGGAAGGCATCACGGGTGAACGCAAGGAGGGCACCATTGGCTTTTCGACCATCCGCGGTGGAGACATAGTGGGTGATCACACGGTGCTGTTTGCAGGCGCTGGAGAACGGATCGAAATTACCCACAAGTCATCTAGCCGCATGACCTATGCACAGGGTTCCATTCGCGCAGCCCAGTTCCTGATGCAGAAGCAGCACGGCCTTTTTGACATGCAGGATGTGCTGGGCCTGAAAACCCTGTTTTAACCCGGTACCGAACTGGTGTAGATTGCTGTAAAACCTGTCTGAACTGCTTTTGATTTCGAATAACAGTAACCACCGGGCCTTCCGCCCGGAGATGGAGCCAGCCCAATGACGCAGTCCCTGCTTGCGAAACTCGATGAACTTCAGGCGAAAGTCACCGCCCTGGCCAAGGCACTTGAACAAAGCCGGGCTGATTCGAAGGCGGCGAAAGAGCAGATTGAGGCACTTCGCCGAGAGAATGAACAGCTGAACAAAAAGGTGACTCATGCACAGGGCCAGATCAACGAGATGTTGAACCAGTGGTTTCCTGAACTCGAACTGAACCCGGAGCAATGAATTGGAAGCACTTGAAGTCAAGATCATGGGCAGGGAATTCCGGATTGCCTGCAAGCCGGAAGAGCGCGCTGCACTGCAACAGGCGGTAAACATTGTTGAAACCAAGATGTCCAGTATCCGCAATACCGGCAAGGTGGTTGGGCTGGACAAGATTGCGGTGATGGCTGCCTTGCAGATTGCACATGAATCGCTGGTAGGTAGTAACCCTTCCAACCCGGTTTTAGGACTGGACATTGCAACAATTGAGCGTAAAATTGAAGCCATTGAAGAGGTGGTCGCACAGTCATTGACTGGAACAGAAATCAAGCCCAAGAATGGCAGCCTCTTCGAATAAGGAATTCGTTTAATCTCTGCCGTGTTCATATTGGTCAGCATTCCGTGAACCAATATCTGTGATCCCGGTTGCGGACTCTCTGGGGTCGGTGTGATTCCCTCTTAGTCAGGGAAACCTGAAGACCCTGACACTGCGACCCACTTGAACCTTAGGTTCAGGGATCGGGCCAGTAGGGCATCGGCAGAGACCCCACAGCGGGGCGGTTGAACAAAGGTTCAATCGCCTCTTTTTTTATCCTAAACTATTCGCTGAAGTAAGCCGCATTCAAGATGTTCGATCCCATCTTCACAGTTTCACTACTTGTTCTTGGCGCAATCAGCGGAGTGCTGGCCGGACTGCTGGGTATAGGTGGCGGCATGATTCTTGTGCCGTTTCTGACCTTTTTGATGGTAAAACAGGGCGTGCCTGTGGAACATGTTGTGCATTCATCGATTGCCACCTCGCTGGCCATCATCATGTTCACCAGCATCTCCAGCATGCGCGCCCATCACAAGGCTGGCGCAGTACGATGGGACATCGTCAAGTTCCTGACCCCGGGTATCCTGCTGGGCGGCTTCATAGGTTCAAAGATCGTGTCCTATCTTCCCACCCGTGAATTGGCGCTTGTTTTCGGTGCGTTCGTGCTCTTTTCCGCCGACCAGTTGTTTGCTGACAAAAAACCGAAACCGACCAGAACATTGCCGGGGGGTGCTGGCCTTGCAGGTGTCGGCACTGTCATCGGCACTGTGTCAAGTATCGTGGGTGCTGGCGGCGGCTTCATTTCAGTGCCTTTCATGGTGTGGAGCAATGTGAACCTGCGCAATGCAGTGGCCACCTCTGCTGCACTGGGTTTTCCAATTGCAGTGTTCTCCAGCCTGGGTTACGTGATCAATGGCTGGCACCTGCAAGGCATGCCTGCAGGATCATTGGGGTATGTATACATTCCTGCAGTGCTGTGTGTGGCAGCCATGAGCGTGTTTTTCGCGCCATATGGTGCAAAGCTTGCACACACGCTGCCAGTCAAGAAAATCAAGCGGATATTTGCAGTGCTGCTTACATTTATCGCGCTGTCGATGATTTACAAGGCCACCACAGGTTTTTAAGAATCCGTCGAGCTTTTAAGCCCCCGAGGACACCTCAGGCCTTTTTCGTTTTCAAAAGCTGGCCCATGGTCTCAAGACCAGTGGGCTTGTTTTTTGACCAGGCCAGCAGGGCGAAGCCACCCAGTATCATCGGCACACACAACCACTGGCCCATGGAAAGTCCCAGTGACAGCGTGCCCAGAAAACGATCCGGCTCACGCGCAAACTCAACAATAAACCTGGCCACGCCATATCCAATCAAAAACCAGGCTGAAACGGCAGCCCGAGGGCGGGGCTTTCTGGCAAACCACCACAGTCCAATGAACAGGGCCAAGCCTTCCAGGCTCATCTGATACAGCTGGGAAGGGTGCCGTGCGACCAGGTCGCCCGCCTGCGGAAACACAACGCCCCACCAACCATCAGTAGGCCTGCCCCAAAGTTCACCATTGATGAAATTGCCCAGCCGCCCCAAGGCCAGGCCGATTGGCACTGCAGGTGCCACAAAATCCATCAGGTCGAAGAACTTCCAACCTTTGTAGAGCCCATAAACAAAACACACCACCAGCACACCCAGGAAGCCGCCGTGGAATGACATGCCCCCTTCCCAGATGGCCAGTATTTCACCCGGATTGGCCAGGTAATACTCGGGCTTGTAAAAAATCACATACCCCAAGCGCCCACCCAATATCACGCCCAGCACCCCCCAAGTCAGCATGTTGTCCACATCAGAAATCTTGATGGCCGGAAACAGGTGCAGGCGACGCTTGGCCAACATCATGAATGCAATGAATGCAGCCAGGTACATCAAGCCGTACCAGCGAATGGCCAAAGGCCCGATTGAAATGGCGATCGGATCAAATTCAGGATGAACAAACATGGAAAGCCCAAAGGGGTTGAAACCGCCCTATTGTACTGCCCCGGAAACGACCCTAGGTTGAATCAACAGGTTCAAACGCCCAGTGGCAGCCCATAAAATGGTAAATTCTCGTTTTGAATCAATTTCCACCAGCGAGCTTTTTGCAATGAGCATCAACCGACGTTCCAAGAACATCACCCAAGGCGTGGCCCGTTCCCCCAACCGCGCCATGTACTTCGCCATGGGTTACAAAGATGAAGACTTCAACAACCCGATGATCGGAATTGCCAATGGCCATTCCACCATCACGCCCTGCAACAGCGGCCTGCAACCTCTGGCGGATGCGGCAGTGGCGGCCGTGAAGTCTGCTGGTGGCAATCCCCAGATTTTTGGTACCCCTACCATTTCCGATGGCATGAGCATGGGCACCGAAGGGATGAAGTATTCCCTGGTCAGCCGCGAGGTGATCGCCGATTGTATTGAAACTGCCGTGCAGGGTCAGTGGATGGATGGCGTGCTGGTGATCGGCGGTTGCGACAAGAACATGCCGGGCGGCATGATCGGCATGGCCCGCATGAATGTGCCCGGTATTTATGTGTATGGCGGCACCATCAAACCCGGGCGCTACAAGGGCAAAGACCTGACCATCGTGTCTGCCTTTGAAGCAGTGGGTGAATTCACTGCTGGTCGCATGAGCGAGGAGGACTTCAAGGGTATCGAGAAAAACGCCTGCCCCAGCTCAGGTTCATGCGGCGGAATGTACACAGCCAACACGATGAGCTCCGCATTCGAGGCACTGGGCATGAGCTTGCCCTACTCTTCCACCATGTCTAATATCGATGCGGAAAAGATCACCTCCACCGAGGAATCAGCCCGTGTTCTGATCGAAGCTGTTCGCAACGACCTGAAGCCACGCGACATCATCACCAAGAAATCCATTGAAAATGCGGTGGCTGTTCTGATGGCAACAGGGGGCTCCACCAATGCGGTGCTGCACTTCCTTGCGATTGCGAAAGCCGCAGATGTGGCCTGGGACTATGAAGATTTCGAGCGCATCCGCCTGCGCACCCCCGTGATCTGCAACCTGAAGCCTTCAGGCCAGTACGTGGCCACCGACCTGCATGATGCAGGCGGCATTCCACAGGTCATGAAGATTTTGCTGGATGCAGGCTTGCTGCACGGAGATTGCATCACCATCACAGGAAAAACAATTGCAGAAACCCTGGCTGACGTGCCATCTCAGCCTCGCGCAGACCAGAATGTGATCTTGCCGATTGAAAAAGCCCTGTACAAGCAAGGCCACCTGGCTATTCTGCGTGGCAACCTGGCACCGGAAGGCGCTGTGGCAAAAATCACTGGCCTGAAAAACCCGGTGATCACCGGCCCGGCCCGCGTGTTTGATGACGAGCAAAGCGCCATGGACGCCATTCTTGGCGACAAGATCAAGGATGGTGACGTGATTGTACTGCGCTACCTGGGTCCGAAAGGCGGCCCCGGCATGCCCGAGATGCTGGCCCCCACTTCCGCGATCATCGGCAAGGGCTTTGGCGAAACTGTGGGTCTGATTACCGACGGTCGTTTCTCGGGTGGCACCTGGGGCATGGTGGTAGGTCATGTGGCGCCAGAGGCCTTCGTAGGTGGGCCAATCGCCCTGGTGAAGGAAGGTGACTCGATCACCATGGATGCGCACCAGAAACTTCTTCAGATCAACATCAGCGACGAGGAACTGGCCAAGCGCAAAGCCGCCTGGGTAAAACCAAAACCCCGTTACACGACCGGTGTTTTGGCCAAGTTTGCTGCGTTGGCCAGCAGCGCAAGCAAAGGTGCAGTCACCGACGGTGACCTGGACCTTTAATCAGCAGGCAGGCGCGCTACAAAAAAGGAAAACCCCGACGACCTCGTCG
>DASUDJ010000279.1:0-3161 GCA_036275635.1 Limnobacter sp.
CACCAGGTTGGCCATGCGGTCGGCTTCCAGTGCCATCACCTTGCCCAGGTCCTTGGCCTGTAGCTGCTGGAAATACGCCGTGTAATCGCGGCTGGTGAATGCATTGTCCCGCCCGCCAAGCCCAGCCACGGTTTTCGAGAACTCGCCCACCTTCAGTGTTTTCGTGCCCTTGAACATCATGTGTTCAAGCACATGGGCCACACCGGTGGTGCCATTGTATTCATCCATTGAACCCGCCTTGTACCACACCATGTGTGCCACGGTGGGTGAACGGTGGTCCTCCTTCACCACGATGCGCAAGCCATTGTTCAGCCTGTATTGGGTCACATCGCCATCGGCAGCCTGCGCTGGCGAAAACGGCATGAAGCCACACACCACCAGCGCCGAGGCAGCCACCAGGCCTGCCCAGCCCCCTTTCCCTTGAAAACCTGCTTTTATCATTCAAGACACCTTTTGCATCAAACGTGCGTTTTAAGCTCAATGGTAGAATAAGCCAATCATCATCCCGGTGTGTGACAGTCTTTCCCGCCGTTTGGTTTCCACAATTGGAGTTTTCAATGCAGATTCCTGGTCAAAGACAGGACTGGCTTGGCCGTTTGAAATCCGGCCTCACAAAAACACGTTCCGGCCTCACCTCGATGTTCACCGGCGAAAAGGTCGACGAGGCTTTTTTCGAAGAAATGGAAGAGCGCCTGCTGCTGGCTGACTGCGGTTTGCCCGCCACTGAACTGCTGATGCAGAAAGTGCGCGACACGGTGTATCAGAAAGGCCTTACGCGGCCTGAAGATGTGCGGCTTGTGTTGCGTGACGCCGTGTTCGACCTGCTGCGCCCGCTTGAAACCAGCATGGGTGTGGATCGTGCACGGCCGCTGGTGATGATGGTGGTGGGCGTGAATGGTGCAGGCAAGACCACCAGCATCGGCAAGCTGGCCAACCACTATGCAGAAATCGGCTATTCCGTTCTGCTGGCGGCAGGCGACACCTTCCGCGCTGCGGCCCGTGAACAGCTTGATGTGTGGGCACAGCGCAGCAATGTGGATGTAATCTCTGCCGAGGGCAGCGACCCTGGCGCGGTGGCATTCGATTCCGTGCAGGCCGGCATTTCCCGCAACAAGCACATCGTGATCTGCGACACGGCAGGCCGCCTGCCCACCCAGCTCCACCTGATGGAAGAGCTGAAAAAGATCAAGAAGGTGCTGGGCAAGGCCAAGATGGATGCGCCGCATGAAATCGTGCTGGTGGTGGATGCAACCAATGGCCAGAATGCCCTGCAGCAAATCAAGGCATTCAATGATGCACTTACACTCACCGCACTGGTGGTCACCAAGCTGGACGGCACCGCCAAAGGTGGCATCCTGGCGGCCATGAGCATGAGCACCCGGGTGCCAGTGGCCTTCATTGGCGTGGGTGAAAAACTGGGCGACCTTCGGCCTTTCAGCCCGAGGGAATTTGCAAATGCACTGGTGGGCATTGATGCCGAAGGCAATCAGACGGAAGGGAAGCAAACTGCATGATCCTGTTCAAGAATGTCACCCTGAAATACGGCAATCATGCTGCCTTGAAAAATGTGAATTTCCAGTTGCCGAAAGGCTCTTTCACCATCCTTGAAGGCCATTCCGGGGCGGGCAAAAGCTCGATACTGCGCCTGCTTGCCACATTCGAGCAGCCCAGCAGTGGGGACATTTTCGTGGGCAAAAGCTCGATTGCCCGATTAAGCCGCCGTGAACGTGCCCACTACCGGCGCAGCGTGGGCTACACCGGCAATGATGTGGAATTGCTGGCCAATCGCAGCTGCTTTGACAATGTGGCCCTGCCCCTGCGCGTGGTGGGCCTGAGCGAATCAGATATTCAAGGCCGCGTAAAAGCGGCACTGGCCCGCGTGGGCTTGAGCCACACCGACCGCATGCTGCCCAGTGAACTGTCAGGCGGGCAACAACTGCGCCTGCAGTTCGCACGTGCAGTGGTGAACCGGCCTGCGCTGGTATTGGCAGATGAACCCACGGCCCAGCTGGATGACGAGTCGGCAGCCCGCGTGGTTGGCCTGCTTGAGGAGTTCAACCAGGCCGGTGTCACCGTAATTGTGGCCACGCACGAAGCGCACCGTTTCAACCGCATCACGCATCGCCTGAAACTGGGCGAAGGCGAGGTGCTGCCCGCACCGGCGGACCTGTCACACAACGGTGGCCGTGAAGCCGGCGTGCAGGCCTTCTCCAAAGACTTTCTGAACAAGGCCTATGGGGCCTGATTCATTCACACCTATTGACCGATAAGAGACGACACATGCGTTGGTTGCGTTTGCAGTGGTTTTCAATTTCCGCCGGCTTGAAGCTGTGGCTGGATGAACCCTTGGGCCACCTGTTCAATGCGCTGGTGCTGGCAATCGCACTGGCCATGCCCTGGACCATTGCACAGGGGCTGAGCGCAATTGTGCCCAGCATGGACCGCTGGGTGGGCGATCCTGAAATCAGCCTGTACTTCCAGCAGGATGCAACACTTGATTCCGTGAAAAGCGCATCCGCCCAGCTGAAACGGGATTTCGACCTGGACAGCGTCAGGGTGGTTACACCTGAAGAGGCCCTGGCGAAGCTGCGCACCCAAAGCCAGACACCCGACCTGGCAGAGGCCCTGCCCGAAAACCCCCTGCCTTACACCGTGGTGGTGAAGCTGGAAGTGGATGCCACCACCAACACCGGGCTGATTGAGCAAAAAATTGCCCAGTGGCGCCAGTTCACCGGGGTTGAGCATGTTCAATATGATGCCCAGTGGGTTCGCCGCCTGCAGTCTGTGCTGAATGGCACGCAGATCATTGCCATGGCACTGGCCGCACTGATTGCCGGCATGGTGCTGGTGGTGACCTTCAACACCGTGCGCCTGCAGTTGATCCGCAACAAGGCGGAAGTGCATGTGTTGAAAGCATTGGGCGCCACCGACACCGAAGTGGGTCGCCCAACCCTGTGGTGGTCAGTCAGCCTTGCGCTTGTGGCATTTGGATTGGCCTTTGGCGTGACCAGTGGGGCAATGAGCCTGGCCGATGATGCCGCTGGCCAGTTCATCCGGCAGTTCGATGCCGACTTCAGCTTTCAGCAACCCAGCGGTTTGACTGCGCTGGGCCTTTTCCTGGTGTGGGTTGTGCTGGTGATGGTGGGCGCATGGGCTTCAGT
>DASUDJ010000280.1:0-8635 GCA_036275635.1 Limnobacter sp.
GTTCACTGGCGACGGCCGTGGGCAGTTTTCTGGATGCAAGAATGCACAGGGGCAAATGGCTCTTGAGGATGGAGGACATTGACGAGGGGCGGTGCCACGCCAGTTCAGTGCAGCATATCCTGCATACCCTGGAGCGCCACGGGCTGCAGTGGCAGGGGGAAGTGTGGGTGCAATCCCAACGGCATCAACATTACCAGGCCGCGCTGGACACACTTCAATCAGCAGGCCTTGTGTATTCCTGTGGCTGTACCCGGCAGGAAATCGAAGCAGCCAATTCCCGGCGTGCCACCCATGAAAACCGGATTTATCCAGGCACCTGCCGGCATGGTTTGCCTGCCGGACGGCAGGCACGCGCCGTGCGCTTCCGCTGCCCGGACAACACCGTGGACTGGCATGACCACAGGCTGGGTGACTTCCGGGACGACCTGAACAGGAGCAGCGGCGACTTTGTGCTGAAACGGGGAGATGGCTTCTGGGCCTACCACCTGGTGGTGGTGGTGGACGACATGGCCAGCGGAGTGACTAACATCGTAAGGGGGGAGGACCTTGCTGGCACGACTGCCAGGCAGATCGCCCTGTGGCGGGCCTTGCAGGGCACTTCAGCCGACAGTGAACGGCATGACCCGCCAGCCTACTGGCACCTTCCTGTGATTCTTGCCGAAGATGGCCAGAAATTGTCCAAGCAGACCGGCGCCACGGCGGTGCCCGAACAGGACCCAGTGCTGAACTTGAACAGTGTGTGGAGGCATTTTGGCCTGGGTGAGATCAAGGCCTACTCGCCAGCGGAGTGGCTGGCGAAGGCCACCCCGGTGTGGGCCAGCTACAGGGCCAGCCAGGGACGCTAGTTCCTCGGGGTACCACCCAACAGGAATGCAACAGGTGCGGCATTCCTGTTCCTGGGCTTGCTGCCCACGCTGCCTGGCTGGGCAGCACCGGCTGCTGCCTCTGCCTTCGCCTTGTCTTCCCTTGATTCCTGGTAAGGCTGGTTGAAAAGGGAATCCTTCACGCGGGTCTGGGCCAACTTCGCCCGCAGACGCTCATATTCCGCATCCCGGTGAATCGGTGCATTGTCATTGAAACGGGCACCCTGGTAGGAGGTGTCCCTCGCAGGGCGGCGTTCGCGGGCAGGAGGAGCCTCATCACCACTCCGGGACGGACGGCGGTCGGTGCGGCTTTCATACCTGCTTTCTGAGCGGCCTTCCAGGCGACCACCAATGCGACCCGCCCCTTCTTCGCGCGGCGCGCGTTCACCTGGAACAAAACCTTCCAGCTCTTCACGCGCGAAATCCTTGCCGATCAGTTTTTCAATGTCTTTCAGTGCCCTTTCATTTCGCTTCACGACGAATGAATAGGCGGTGCCCTTGGCACCGGCGCGGCCCGTGCGGCCGATTCGATGCACATAGTCTTCAGGCGTGGTGGGCAGGTCGTAGTTGATCACACAGGGCAAATCTGCAATGTCCAGACCCCGGGCTGCAACATCTGTGGCCACCAGTACCTGCACTTCACCGGCCTTGAAGGCTTCCAGTGACTTGGTGCGCTCCGCCTGGGTTTTGTCGCCGTGAATCGCAGTGCTGGATACACCCTGCTTTTCCAGGTGACGGGACAGTCGTGCTGTGCCCAGCTTGGTGTTGGAAAAGACGATGACCTGCTTCAGTTCCTTGCTTTGGATCAGGTGACACACCGCCATGCGCTTGTCTTCCTCGCTTTCAAGGGCAAAGATGACCTGCTTGATGTTCTCGGAAGTGGCGTTTCGCCTGGCCACTTCAATCAACTGGGGCGACACCATGAAGCTTTGCGCCAGCCGTTTGATCTCGGGCGAGAATGTGGCCGAGAACAACAGGTTCTGGCGGGTTTTCGGCAGCAGGTTGATGATGCGTTGCAAATCCGGAAGGAAACCCATGTCCAGCATGCGGTCTGCTTCATCCAGCACCAGCACCTGCACCTGGCCCAGGTTGATGCTTTTCTGCTGCACATGGTCCAGCAGGCGACCCGGGGGGGCTATCACCACCTCCACGCCGCGGCGCAGTGCCTGTATCTGTGGATTGATGTCCACACCGCCATACACAACAGTGGAACGCAGAGGTGTGAACTTTGCGTAGGTGTGCACATTGTTGGCCACCTGGTCAGCCAGTTCGCGGGTTGGGGTCAGGATCAGCGCGCGCACCGGGTGGCGGGCGGGCGAGGTGTTCTCTGTGGCCAGGGGCATCAGCCGGTTCAGGATGGGCAGGGAAAAGCCGGCGGTTTTGCCTGTGCCAGTCTGGGCTGCACCCATGACATCAACACCAGTCAGGACAACCGGAATTGCCTTGGCCTGGATTGGGGTGGGCTGGGTGTAACCCTGGGCATCAATTGCTTTCTGGATGTCCGGATGCAGCCCGAAGTCTGCAAAAGTTACGCTGGCGAGGGCCGCTTCTTCAGCAGCATTCAGGGTGTTCGGTTCTGTTTGTTTCATGCCCGCATTCTAAGCCTTTTTGATGCCTAATATTTGGGCAAATCAATTAAATTTTTCAGGCTGCACCATGGGGCGCAGCAAATGTTCTATCCAAGCAACAGCACACCTGCTCAGAACAGCCACATTTCATGCATTTTCAGCAATGAAACGGTCCACTGCCCGGATGGCCAACCGCCCTGCATTGGCCTGGGAGCTTTCCGTACCCCAGGCAATGTGCGGCGTAATGATGCAGCGGGGATGCTGCCATTTCACCATCAGGTGGTCGCGCGGAGGCGGCTCCACGTCCAGCACATCCAGCGCAGCCCCACCCAGGTGACCACTCTCAATGGCTGCCTTCAGGGCCTCGAACTGCACCAGTCCCCCGCGAGCGGTGTTGATCAGGATTGCGCCCTTTTTCATCTTGTCCAGGGTTTCAGGGCCAATCAGCCCCCGGGTCTCATCATTCAGCGGGCAGTGCAGGCTGAGAACATCACTGTGAGCCAGTCCATGTTCAAAAGTGACATAGCCTTCACGTGGCTGCTGAACACCCCTGCGCTCAATATGCAGAATGGCCATGCCGAACGCCCGGGCAAACTCGATCAGCTTGCCGCCAATCGCACCGCTACCCAACACGCCCAGGGTCTGGGTGTGCAGGCCCTGCATGGGCAGGGTGTGAAGGCAGAAGAAACGGGACGCGCTCCAGGTGCCATCATGCACCAGGCTTTGCCACTCGGGTACGCGGCGTGTCAGTTGCAGAATACAGGCCATGGCATGCTCAGCCACTGACTCGGGCCCGTAATTCACCACATTGTTGACTGCAATTCCACGGGTTGCACAGGCTGACTTGTCCACATTGTCAGTGCCTGTGGCCACCAGTTGAATCATTTTCAGGCGGGGTGCTGCATCCAGTTCCGCCGGGCCGATTTTCACCTTGTTGATGATCAGGATTTCAGCATCGGCGATGCGCTGTTTCAATTCGGCTGCAGTTGTGAAGGGATATTCAGTCCAGGTGTGCGGACATTCAGGACGGGGCAAAGGGGTGCGGACGGTCTCGCTTTCCAGCCAAACAATTTTCATTCTTCTTGTCTCCGGTTCAGTTGCAGGAAGGCTACCGTTTAATCTGTGCCAGCAACACTGGGACTAACCATGAATTTCTGCAGGACGGCCCAGGTCAGCAATCCGGTAGCAGTTCTTGCCTGCTTTCTTGGCCTGGTACATCTGTTCATCACTGATTTCCAGCAGTTGCTGGAATGTGACGCCGTGCAGGGGGTACATGGCTGCGCCAATGCTGCAGGACACCGTCAGACCATGGTTCTGGCGAATGCGCACCAGCAGACGGTCACAGGCAAATGACTCAATGATGCGCTCCGAGATGTTTTTCAGTAATTGAAGGTTGCAGCGGGCCACAATGATTGCAAACTCATCCCCGCCAAGTCGCGCCACCTGGTCCACGTTGCGGGTGGCGCCTTTCAGCAGATTGGCACTGGTTTTCAGCACCTGGTCCCCGGCCTTGTGTCCCAAGGTGTCATTCACTGACTTGAAGCCATCCAGGTCGAGAAACATCAGCCCCAGTGTTTCACCCGGCAACAACCTGGCCAGTCGCGCCTCCAGCGTGAGGTCAAAGCCCCTGCGGTTCAGTACACCAGTCAGGGGATCACGCTCCACTTCATTCCTTAGGTCCTCAACATTCTTTCGGATGCTGACATCCTCCACGATCAGCACAGCATGCGGACCCTGATTTTTGTCACTGTAAACTGCAAAGCGCAATTGCAGCACGCGACCATCGGTAAAACTCAACTCGATCGGCGCCTGGTGGTTCCTGAAATAATCAGTCACCAGGTCTTTCAGCAGGATTCTCTGTTCACGTACCACCCCGGCCTTCAGCAAAACCTGCTCCAGTCGAGCCGAAGCCGGGTGGATTGAATCAATCCGAAGCATGGTGATCAAGGCCTTGTTCAGGTAAAGCAGATTGAAATGTTCATCCAGGTAAGCCACACCACTGCTCAACGAAGAGAGCAACAGGTCGAGCCTGTTTTTTTCCGAGACCGACCGGGCATGGCTTTGCTCCATGGCCTGCATCTGTTCCTCGATGGACTGGGCCATGCTGTTGAAAGCGGCCCCCAGGCAGGATATTTCATCTTTTCCATTCACCACTATTCGTGACTGGATATTGCCGGACTGCAGTTCGATTGCCTTGGCACGAAGATCTTCCAGCCGCCGCGAAAGCGTGTTGCTCAAACCCAGCAGGATGATTGTGCAGGCCACTGCACTCAGCAAAAATATGCCGGCCAGGTAGGACACCATGTCATCCCGGCTCCTGTAGACCTCGTGGGCGTCAAACAGCACTTTCAATTGTTGCTGCGGTGTGGGCAAACTGAACTCGGCCAACAGGCCGTCTTCGAACTCCGCTGGCAACTGTGGCACCTCACCCAGCGTGTAGATGACGCGCTCTCCGGCATCCACCCAGACTGCCACGGGCTTGTAACGGGTGTAAAAATCCCGCACCACCGAGGACAGGGTATTCATTGAATACATTTGCGAGGCTGTTTCCAGGCGATACAACTCAGCCTGAAAACTTTCAGAGGCCTTTTGAAGTTCTGACCTTGCAACCTGGCCCATGTGAAGATACTGGATGCCCGTGAAAATGGCGCCCAGTAAAAGTTGGGCCACAAATGTGGTCAACAGCCATTTCCATTTGAAGGACATACCCGGAACGCCAGTCGGTTAAGCAGGGGACAGCACAGTATCCTTCGCGGGCCACCGGGATTGAATACCACGAGAGGGGGCATTTCCAGGGCATCGGCGAAATAAAAACCGAATTTGATCAGCGTGTATTGTGTTCAAGGACTTCTTTTGCCATAATTGCGGGCTTGCCGAGGTGGCGGAATTGGTAGACGCGCTGGACTCAAAATCCAGTGGTAGGAATATCGTGCGGGTTCGATTCCCGCCCTCGGCACCAGTCACTCTGCGTTGTTGCGCACTCATAGCGGCATTACAGCGGCATCATTGCGCCACCACCACTTCACTACCCCCAACGTTCCAGAGGCAGTCACACAACCTGTATGGTCTGGCTGTGATCCCTGCAAAAATCTTCCTGAAAACCCTTGGCCGTTACCGCCTTGACAGACAAGGCTGACATGCCGACACAACCTCTTCCTACAGCCATGCTGCGGGGTTTGCCGTAACTTGAATTCATAACGCTGCGGCGTTGTGTACGTTTACTGAGCAACCACCTCCAAGGAGAAATAGCATGGACAAGCAATCAGATAGAAGCAGCTCCAACAATCGTTCCGGCAGTGGAGATCGCAGCCTGCAAAGCACTGGCAGGGAAGGCTATGATCAGAATTCCCGCAGCCTGAGTGCTTCCGGCCAATCCTCCGGCTCACAGGGCTCCTCATCAGGCAAGGGATCGTCTTCCTCCAGCCAGGGCTCCTCTTCCGGCCAGGGTGGTTCCTCTTCTTCCAACCAGGGTGGTTCCTCTGGTGGATCGTCATCAGGAGGTTCCTCCGGCGGCTCCTCAGGAAGCTCTTCCGGTGGTTCATCAGGTGGGTCATCCTCCAGCCAAGGCGGTTCATCATCGGGCGGTTCTTCAGGTTCCTCTTCCAGCCAGGGTGGTTCTTCTGGCGGATCGTCATCAGGCCGAGGTTCCTCTTCGTCTGATGATGAAGAGTCGTCCGAGGGGGGAAGCTCCTCTTCGGGCCAGGGTGGTCAGAGCGGCTCATCCAGCCAGGGCTTCCAAGGGTCGCAGGGTTCCTCCACATCCTCTTCAACTGGCCAGGGTGGCAGGTCGTCCCAGCAAGGCGGAAGCCGCATGTCCGGGGGCTCCGGCGAGCAGCAGGGCGCACTGAGCAACCTGGCATTTGACTGGGTCACTTTCGTGCAGAACAAGGCCGAGGCAATCAAGGCCTACGAGCAGTACATTTCTGATGCGGAAGAGGCGAACTCCACTGAATGTGCAGAACTGTTCCGCGAAGCCTGCAAGGCCGACATGGAGCAACTTGAACAGGCCAAGAAGCACCTGTCACAGGTCCTGCAGGAAGCCATGTAAGGTTGGAATGCAGCAAGTAACTGCAGCCTCACCCTTGACAGCCCGGGTCTTCAAACACCCGGGCTGTTGCATTCATGCGGATCCATTTCCTCCAGCGGACGGTCAAACAGGTAGAATTGCGCCAAAGGCCTGACACATGCAAGCCTTACCCTCCAGAGCGACCGCAAGGACACCCGCAGTTGAACATGAAACTGTCCGATTTTGACTTCCACCTGCCAGACCACCTGATTGCGCAACACCCACCGGCCATTCGGGGCACTTCACGCTTGCTGACCTGCCGGAAGGGCAAACCTGTTGAGGACCGGCAGTTTCCGCATATCCTGGAATTGCTGCAACCGCAGGATGTACTGGTCATCAACGACACCAAGGTGCTGAAAGCCCGACTGCAGGGCGAGAAGGCCAGCGGCGGCAAGATCGAGGTGATGCTTGAGCGCATATTGGATGACAGGCGCTTCACTGCCATGATCCGGGCCAGCAAATCGCCAAAGCCGGGCAGTGAAGTTCGCCTCGCTGGCGTGGCCACTGCAAAGGTGCTGGCCAAACACGACATGATGTATGAACTGGAGCTGACCGAATGCAGCATGGACCTGCCCGACCTGCTGGACCGGCATGGTGCCCTGCCCCTGCCACCATACATCGCGCATGAAGCGGGTTCGGAAGATGACGAGCGTTACCAGACGGTGTTTGCACGTGAACCAGGCGCAGTGGCTGCACCGACTGCTGGCCTTCACTTCACCGAAGAACTGCTGAAACAGGTGCAGGCGCGGGGAACCCGTGTATTGAACCTGACGCTGCATGTGGGTGCGGGTACTTTCCTGCCCGTGAAAACCGATGATGTGGATAACCATGTGATGCACAGCGAAAGGTATTCGATTTCAGGTGCCGTGGTGTCCGCCCTGTTAGAAGCCAAGCGCAGTGGCGGCAGGATTGTCGCAGTGGGCACCACCTCCTTGCGGGCGCTGGAAGCCTGGGCCACCGAGACTGGCTGTGATCTGAACACTGGGCAGGGGCTTGAAAAGGCGCAGTTGTACGCAGCAAGCGGCCATGCCGGAGACACGCAGATTTTCATCAAGCCCGGTTATCAGTTCCGGGCTGTGGATTGCCTGGTCACCAATTTCCATTTGCCAAAAAGTACGCTGTTGATGCTGGTGTCGGCCTTTTCCGGAAAGGATTCAATACTGGCTGCCTACGAACATGCAATTGCGCAGCAATACCGGTTTTTCAGTTATGGCGACGCCATGTGGCTGGAGCGGTCTGAATGATCGAATCTGTTGCCTCAGTAACCTGCAGGGATGGCAGCCGGCTTCAATTGCTGCATTGGAAGTCCACCTCCGACACGGGCAAGCCCGCGCTTCACTGGGCCCATGCAACCGGTTTCAACGCAAGAACCTACACGCCGTTGCTGCGGCAGTTAACTCCTCATTTTCAGGTCCAAAGCTGGGACATGAGGGGACACGGGGAAAGCCGGCAGGCTGGCAAACCGGAAGCCTTCAAGGGCTGGACCACTTACTACGATGACCTGGTGGGACTGCTGGACCAGGCACCCGAACCACTCTGGCTTGCCGGGCACTCGATTGGCGCGACCACCAGCCTTGCTGCTGCAGCATCTCGACCAGACAAGGTGCGTGGCCTCGTGCTTGTGGAGCCCGTGCTGCTTGACCCGAGGCAGGGCTGGGTACTGCAACTGGCCAACTGGTTTGGCTTTGCTGGAAAGATTCCCATGGCTGCTGCGGCTGCGCGGAGGCGTGCCGTGTTTTCCTCGCACCGGGAGGCATTTGACAACTACAGGAGTAAAAAGGCTTTCAGTACCTGGAGTGATGAATGGCTGAATGCCTATGTTCAGCATGGCTTTGTTGCCGGTGAGGACAAGGTTGAACTGGCCTGCCCTCCCGACTGGGAATCATTGACCTTCCAGCACACGGAGCCCAATGCCTTGCGATGGATGCGTGATTTGAAATGCCCGGTCCACATTCTTGCGGCAGGTCGGGGCTCCACTTTTCCTGCCACTGCACATGCACGTATTCAGAAACGCTTACCTGGTGCAAGAATTGAAGTGATCGAAGATGCCACGCATTTCTTGCCCATGGAGCACACAGGGTTGGTGGTGCAGCGGATTCGGGAAGTGGCTGGGGTTTGAATGCTTGCAGGCTGCGGTG
>DASUDJ010000281.1:0-4556 GCA_036275635.1 Limnobacter sp.
CCGTCACACGGCCTTCCGCTTTCAGCAGGGCTACGACCATGAAAATGGTCGAAGTCAGGATAAATACAAACAGACCCCAACCATACAGTTCGCTAGTGGTTACCTCTTTGTTCAATGCTGCAATCACCACGATCAGCAAACAGGGGCGCAACACCACGCCCAGTGAACCAGACATGGCGGTTGCGGCCAATGCGAAGTGGCGACGGGCGCCCGCAGCCAGCACTTCACGGTATACGATGGCACCCGCCGCAATCACAAATACGCCAGAAGCGCCGGTGTATGCAGTCGGAATGGCAGCAGCCAGCAACACGATGTAGGTGAACACTTCCGGAGGCAGCTTCCAGGGACGCAGGATGTCCATGAACAACTGCACCACACGGGTCTGCTTCAAGAGCATACCGGCCCACAGGTACAAAGCCAGGTTCAGGAAAATGCTGGACAGTTCGGTGATCTGGCCGAAGTAAATTGCCAGGCCAGCCACATAATCATCCATGAAGAAGTTCAGGCCGGCATTCAGGGCCATGAAGGCGTACAGGGGAATGGACAACAATCCCATTCCGTAGCTGCCGCCCTCTTCTGCATGGGCTGGAATCTTCAGTACATCTTTCAGGCTGATGTAGGAGAGGCCTGCAAACAGTGCAATTGAAATGAAGCTGATGACCGGATTTTCAACTGGCACGCCGGAGTCATATTGCAGCTTCAGGTAGTAGCTGGTGGAGATGGTCATCAACAGGTTCGCACCCAGCATGGCCAGGGAATACACCTGGAAGTCTTTCTTGGTGCGGGGCGGCCGCAGGTTGATGTGGTGGTATCCCTTGGTGGTCGTGATTGCAGCAATCGCAACCATGATCAGCAGGATCAGCGGTCTGTTTTCAGTACCGAACTTGAAGATGCCAAAAAAGCCGGTTTCGATTTCGCGGAACACCTTCAGTTCAGGCGTGATGGCGGCACTCACGCGCTCATACACGGCGAAACGCTCACGGCACTGGTCACGCGCTGCTTCCAGGGAAGCACGGATTTCATTCGGATCAATTGCAACATCACCGAACAGGGCATCCAGGTCGGATTTCGGTGCACTTTCCGCTTCGGCAACCTGCTTGGCCACCAGGGCATCCAGGTCGGGATTCGCTTCACAGGTAGGCTTTTCAGGGTCGGCTCGTAACAGGAAGTATTGAACCTGGTTCTGGGGGTCACCGAACATGCGCTCGCCAAGGCGCAGCAGCTGACCATGCACCATTTCACCGGTACCGATGATCAGGGTGAGCAATAAAAGTGAAAAGATTGGCAGGCTGGAGAGCCATTCAGAAGGGGTGCGCCCCATCCATTTCTTGCCGGCGGAACTCTGCATAACGGATCCTTGTCGGTGCTGGTCAACCAGGTGACCAACTGTTCTTATAAATTGTTTAGCTGAAAATACAAGTGGGCCTGCTCAGGCCCGGACTACTGAATAAAGAATGGCCCTCCTGCGAGGGCCTGCATGCCAGTTACAGTTCTGTCTTGGTTGTACACTCGGAATCTGCACGGTTCACGCTGCAGCGAATCTGCTTCATGATGTTCAGCGCCTTGGGATCATATGAACCGCCCTTCGCCAGCGCCACGCGGGATTCACGCAGCAGGATGGTGTACTTCACAGAATCTGCGGCAGGAATGTCCATCCAGGCGGTGCTGGGAATGCCCTTTTCCGCATTGGTGATGATCTGCATGCCAGCCGGGAATTTCTTGGACCAGTAGTCGCGTGACTTCTGGGCAAAGCCTTCCGGGAACTTGGTCTTGTTTACAATCAGTTGGTAAGTCAACACTGCAACCGGGAAGCGAACAATTGCGCCTCCGTTGCCCAATCCCTTGTAGAGTTCCAGAGGCTTGTATGCAGCAGCGGGCGCAGCAATGATGTCCACTGAACCGTTGTTGAACTTGGCGCCGAAGTTGGAAATGTCGGCAGACACTGGGGAAGCACCCACTTTGGAAATCATTTCCTTCTGGGCGGAGTCATAGTCGAATGAAGCGATCTTCTTGCCAGCCAGCTTTTCTACCGAGTTGATGTCACGGCTTTTCACGTACAGGTAGGCAGCGCCGAACGGGAAAATACCAGCGACCTGGTAGTTGCCCTGGGTCATCAGGCTGTCGGCCTTGTCAGCTGCAAACAGCTGAATGGTGCGCTTCACCACTTCATAGCTCAGCGCCATGTCCACTTTGCCGTCCTTTACAACGGAAGCGGCACCCAGCGCATCAATCGAGCCGGCAACCGTGTTGTAGGCGCGAGTGCGGAAAGAAGTGGCCACCAGCATGTCACACTGGCCGGTCTTGAAGTTTTCGGATGCAATTTTTTCATCCGTGAAGGCTTCAAGGTGCAAGTCTGCGCCAAAGCCCTTGGCGGCCAGTACATAGTCCTTGCTCAGGTTGAATACATCTCCGCCTGCGCCAAGGATGTCGAATACGCATACCTTCTGCTTGCCATTGGCCAGAACGGGAGTTGCTGCTGTTGCAAGGGCCAGGCCCAGGCCGGCTGCGATCGCCTTGAATTTGAACGTCATTGTCTCGTCTCCTAAATGGTGGTTGCATTCCAGCCCCGTTGACGGATTCGGCCAACAGGGCTGCAAAATCTTGGTTACTTCAGCAGGTCGTCCGCATTCAGGCCTTCAGGCATTGCGGCTTCTTCATCCCAGTACTTGCCCATGCTGCCCACGGGTGTGCGTGTACCCACATTCTCGGACCAGTAACGGTCGGACAGGTTGGTCATGACAGCACCGGCAATGCTTTCCACCAGGGCATATTGCTGGCTGGGCTTGTAATCCTTCACATTTGCGAAACGCTTGGTTGCATCGCGGAAACGGGCTGTGTCGTTCACGGCCAGGGCTGACAAGGCATACATCACATGGGAAAGACGCACACCCTGGCGCTCACCAATCACCATGGAATGGCGGAAAGTACCCCAGACATCCTTGCCTTCAGAGGCACCGGGCAGAATGCTCCACACCACTGCGCGGGCTGCATTCGGCGCACCCCACCACTTGCCGTTGGAAATGCACTTGAGCGCGCGTTCGGATTTTGGAGCAATGTCGGTTGGAACACCAACCATCTGCTGGGAAGCGATGTCGTTCACCACAGCCTGCAAACCGGCCACTGTACCGAGCAGGTAGGTGAGCTCGTCAAAGTCACGCTGGAACTCCGGGCAGCTTTCGCCGTACTGGAAGTTGTACTTGGCTTCCAGCTTGTTGCGCATGGCTTCAAAGGCACGCAATTGGCGACGGGCTGTCACTTCAAGCAGGCGTTTCTGACCAATGCGGGCATCCTGTGCCTCGGTCACATTGTTCTGCTTGGAAGCACGCAGGTAGCGCAGCTCCTCTTCCACGGCCTTTTGTTCGGAACAGGCTGCGGAGGACACCAGCAGCAGCGATTCCAGCAACTGGGGGTCGCCGCCAAATGCACGGGTACCGCCGGAAATCAGGGGGAAGGTGGAGGTTGCGAATCGGCAAGCCATATCAACATCATCCACTTCCAGCTGGGGTGGAATGATCCGCCGTTCAATCAGGTTGATGGCCAGGTTGGTTGCACCCCGTTCAACACTGGCACAACCTGCTGCAAATACAAGAACTCCAGAAATGGCCAGTAGGCGCCATACCCCTGCTTTGATCATTCATGTCTCCGTTGATTTTTCTTTTATACCTTGACTGGCCAATATTGGATTTGACCTTTGAGTAACAAGGATTTGGAGTGTCATTAAACCATGAAAAATTCACCCGTCCAAGGGAAACTAAATCAACCGAAATAGAAGCGTGATTCTATTTTCAGGATTGATTCAACAAGAACAAACCCAAAACCCCTTCTATTCAAAAGCAACAAATTGTTAAACAAGGGGAAAATGGAAAAATTCAGTTGACCAGGTCTGCCCAAGCCATGAACCCTTTCGATTTGACTGCAGAGCATTTTGAGAATCGGCAGAAAACTCCCTCAGACCAAGCCGACAAGATGAAGCAGGCTGTCAAGGACATGACCCCCCTGAAAGGCAAGACAGCCCTCGTGGTGGACACGGCACTGGCCACCCGGCGAGCCCTGCAGGACCAGCTGTCGCAGTTGGGCGCAAAAGCGGTGATATTTGCAAGCACGGTGTCCGAGGTCGAGCAACTGCTGGCCTCCCGGGAGTTTGCCTTGATCGTGTGCGAATACCAGCTTGAAGGGGATCGCAATGGGCAGCAGTTGCTGGAGGACCTGCGCATGAACAGGAAACTCCAGTGGTCAACCGCCTTCATGATGGTGACCGGGGAAAGAAGTTACGGCAACGTGGTTGCCGTGGCGGAGTTCGAACCGGATGACTACCTGATCAAGCCTTTCACTGCCTCAACGCTTTCAGACCGGGTAGTGCGAATATTCAACCGGAAAATCCGCCTGGCAGAGGCCTATCAAAATGCTTTCGAGGGGCAATATGAGGCAGTACCTGCCATTTGCGAAAATCTTGAAAAGCAGTTTCCGCAATACCGGAATGAGCTTGAACGCATGCGGGTGGAGTCATTTTACTGGTCAGGCCAATTGGACAAAACAGAACAGGAATTGAGCCAGCG
>DASUDJ010000282.1:0-2427 GCA_036275635.1 Limnobacter sp.
GTGGAACCCGCTTCAACATGGATATCGATCTCATGCGGCCTTGCAAAAGCCAGCACATCCGCACCCTGAATAACCGGGCCTGCATGATTCAGCACTGTACCTGAATGCGCCAGGTTGGACTCGCCAACATGAATGCCCTCATCCAGGTGGCGGCCCTTGAACAGGTTCACCGAACCCAGGAAGCCGTACACGAAGGGGGTGGCTGGGTGCTGGTACACCTCTTCCGGCGTGCCGATCTGCTCCACGTTGCCCTGGTTCATCAGCACCACCCGGTCAGCCACCTCCAGCGCTTCTTCCTGATCGTGGGTTACAAAAATCGAAGTGATGTGCAGTTCATCATGCAGCCTGCGCAACCAGCGGCGCAGCTCCTTTCTTACCTTGGCATCCAGCGCACCGAATGGCTCATCCAGCAGCAACACCTTGGGCTCCACCGCCAGGGCCCGGGCCAGTGCAATCCGCTGGCGCTGGCCACCACTCAACTGTGATGGAAAACGGTCTGCCAACCAGTCCAGTTGCACCAGCTTCAGCAGGCTGTGCACCTTCTCGGCGATTTCTGCCTTGCTGGGGCGCTCCTTCCTGGGCTTCATGCGCATGCCGAAAGCCACGTTGTCGAACACGGTCATGTGCTTGAACAGGGCATAGTGCTGGAACACGAAGCCCACATTGCGGTCGCGCACATGGGTGTCGGAGGTGTCTTCACCGTCCAGGATGACCACGCCACTGTCCGCCTGCTCCAGGCCAGCGATGATGCGCAGCAAAGTGGTTTTTCCGCAGCCGGAGGGGCCCAGCAGGGCCACCAGTTCTCCGCTGTTGAAGTCCAGGCTGACATTGTTCAGGGCCGTGAAATCGCCAAACTGTTTCTGAATGTTTTTGACTTGAATGCTCATGATGATTCCTTGTATTGCTCGATGTCCCTGTGCTTAATGCACGCCCTGCCTGGCAGCCTGGTACTCCACCCAGGTCTTGATGCCCAGGGTGATCAACGCCAGGAAGGCAAGGATTGAGGCCACTGCAAATGCAGCCGAGAACTGGTATTCGTTGTAAAGAATTTCCACATGCAGGGGCAGCGTGTTGGTTTCGCCACGAATATGGCCAGACACCACCGACACCGCACCGAACTCGCCCATGGCGCGCGCATTACAGAGAATGACGCCGTACAGCAAACCCCACTTGATGTTGGGCAAGGTGACATGCCAGAAAGTTTGCCAACCACGTGCACCCAGCACCACCGCAGCCTCTTCTTCTTCCTTGCCCTGGGCTTCCATCAGGGGAATCAACTCACGTGCAATGAACGGAAAGGTGACAAAGACCGTGGCCAGCACAATGCCGGGTACTGCAAAAATAATGCGCACATCATATTCAGCCAACACGGGCGCAAACCAGCCCTGCGCACCGAACAGCAGCACATACACCAGGCCCGCTATTACAGGACTGACAGAAAATGGCAAGTCGATTAATGTAATCAGCACATGTTTGCCGCGGAATTCAAACTTGGCAATCGCCCAGGCTGCGGCCACGCCAAACACCAGGTTCAGTGGCACTGCAATTGCAGCAGCCAGAAGGGTCAGCTTCAGGGCATAAATTGCATCAGGCTCTTTCAGGGCTTCAAAATACACATCCAGGCCTTGGCGAAATGCCTCCACGAACACCGCGATCAGCGGCATCAGCAGGAAGAAACCGAAGAAGGCCAGGCCTGTGGCAATCAAGCCCCATTTCACCCAGGTGGATTCCCGGGTGGCGGAAGAACTTTGAAGTTTTTCAGCACGCGAAGTGTGAATATGCAAGGCAACAGCACCAGCCATTATTGAGTCCTCCCTGTGCGTTTTGCAGTCCACGCCTGCAGACCATTGATGGCCAGCAGCAGGATGAATGAAATCACCAGCATCACGGTCGCAATTGCGGTTGCGCCGGTGTAGTCATACTGTTCAAGCTTGGTGATGATCATCAGCGGCGTGATTTCCGATACGTATGGAATGTTGCCTGCAATGAAAATCACTGAGCCGTACTCGCCCACCGCACGGGCGAAGGCCAATGCAAAGCCAGTCAGCAGGGCGGGAAACACGATTGGCAGGATGACGTGGAAAAATGTCTGCAGGCGGTTTGCACCCAGGCTGCTGGCCGCTTCCTCCAGCTCGCTTTCCATGTCTTCCAGCACCGGCTGCACGGTGCGCACCACGAAAGGCAAACCAATAAAAACCAGCGCGACCAGGATACCGGGTGGCGCAAAGGCCACCTTCAAGCCCATGGGCTCGAGGTACTGGCCAATCCAGCCATTTCCAGCGTAGAGGGCGGTCAATGCAATACCGGCAACCGCTGTGGGAAGCGCAAAGGGCAGGTCCACCAGTGCATCCACGATCTTGCGACCGGGAAAGGTGTAACGAACCAGTATCCAGGCCAGCAACAGGCCAAATACCGCATTGATTGCGG
>DASUDJ010000283.1:0-3228 GCA_036275635.1 Limnobacter sp.
CTTTGATGAAGAAATTGAACGGCGCCAGAAAATGATTGCCAAGGACCGTGGTTTCGAGCTGCACGACCATGCCCTTTCCCTGTACGGTTCCTGTACCAAGAAAGACTGCGAAAACCGCCGCAAGTAAAAGCCAGCCCAGTATTCCGCTCGCCAAATATGGCTGGCGGATTACTTTCAGCGCCCGGCTGAGGCAATCATTTCAGCCGCTGCTGTTTTTGTCGCCTGTGTAATAACCTGTCCGCCCAGCATCCGGGCAATTTCATCCACCCGTGCACTGGATTCCAGCTGGACAATTTTTGACCGGGTTGTGCCGATGGAGATGTCCTTGCTGACCTGGAAATGATTGTGCCCCTGTGCTGCGACCTGGGGCAGGTGCGTAACGCAGAGCACCTGCTTGTTGCTGGCCAGCAGGCGCAGGTATTTTCCCACTGTTTCAGCCACTGCACCGCCAATTCCGCTGTCCACTTCATCAAAGATCAGAGTAGGAACTGCGGTGTTTTCAACCGTGTTGACAGTAATTGCCAGGCTGATGCGAGCCAGTTCGCCGCCCGAGGCGACCTTTTGAATCGGTTGCGGTGTGACGCCGGGGTGTCCCGCCACCCTGAATTCCACCAGGTCACTGCCCTTGGCTGAAGGATCAGCCTTGTCCATCGTGATTTCAAATACACCGCCCTGCATGCTGAGTGTCTGCATGGAGGCTGTGACCTTTTGTGACAGCAGCTTTGCCGCTTTTCTGCGGGCTGCTGTCAGCAGGGCGGCTTGCTCTGCATAGGCTTGCCGGGCAGCCGTCAGTGACTGCTGCAGTTTTTCAAGGTCAAAGCCTTCCTCAAGCCCCTTGATTTCCGACTGCACACTTTCAAGTTCCGCATGAAGGAACTCCGGCTGCAGGCGAAGCTTGCGGGCGGTGTCATGCCACAGGGACATGCGCGCTTCCACTTCTGCCAGGGTGTCGGGGTCGAGGTCGCTGTGTTTCAGATAATTCGCCAGGTCATAGCTGGCTTCCCGGATCAGGATTTCTCCCTCTGTCAATGTCTTGACGATGCTCTCCAGTGCTGGATCACGTGTGGCCAGGTGGCCCAGTTTCTCGAGCAGGTGGGTGAGTTGGTCCAGGAGGGCGTCTTCATTCTGGGAAAGCACATCGCACGCATGCTGGGTGCCTTCAATCAATTCCGCACCATGGCTGAGCCGGTCAAAGTCGGTGCTCAGGGTTTCCCATTCACCTGGTTTCGGGCTGACTTTCAGGAGCGCTTCAAGTTTCCACTGCAGATTTTCGAGGCGGGATGCTCGGTCTTCCTGGCTGGCTTGGGCCTGCTTCAGTGCTTTTTCGGAATTTCGCAATTGCTGGTAAGCCAGGCCGGTGGATTCCACCAAGGTGGCATGCTGGCCGAAGTCGTCCAGCAGGCGAAGTTGTTCGCCGGGCTTTGCCAGGGTCTGGAAGGCATGCTGGCCGTGAATGTCGATCAATGTTTCGGACAGTTCCTTCAGGGTGCTGGCAGGCACGGGCGTGCCATTGATGTAAGCCTTGGAGCGACCACTGGCCTCAATTGCGCGGCGCAGGTGCAGCTCACCTTCGCTACAGTCGATTGACTGTTCATCAAGAAGGGCCTTGGCTGCAGGATTGATCTCGAATACAGCCGTGATGTTTGCCCGCTCGCAACCTTCCCGCACCTGCGCAGCGTCTGCCCGCGCACCGAGGCAAAGTGACAGGGCATCAATCAGGATTGATTTTCCGGCCCCCGTCTCGCCAGACAACACCGACATGCCTGCCGGGAAATGCAGGTCGAGCTTATCAACAATGACAAAATCCTGGATGGTCAAACTACTTAGCATGGCTGCTGTCTCTGAGTCCTCGTGTACGGTGGGGGGCTTCTGTCGGGCTTGCACTCCAGTGCAGTTTCTGGCGCAACATTGCGAAGTAATCATATCGCGCCGGGTGCAGAAGCTGTATCGGGTTCGGTGACACCCTGATCCGGATCTGGTCACCCACTTTCGCACGGCCATTGAATTGCATGTCGAAATGAACGCCTGTCTGCTTGCCCCCCGTCACAAAAATATCAATCGTGCTGTGCTGGGGCAGGGCGATTGGCCTGTTGGTCAGCGCATGTGGCGCCACCGGCACGATGACAAGTCCAGCCAGGCTGGGGTGAAGAATGGGCCCATCTGCCGACAGGGCATACGCCGTGGAGCCGGTGGGGGTGGACACGATCAGGCCATCAGCCCGCAGGTCATACATGAAGGTGCCGTCCACCTCCACCCGCAGCTCGACCATGCCGCCCACGATCCCACGGCTGATCACGATGTCATTCAGGGCAATGTGGTTTTCCATCACTTCGCCATTGCGCAGGATTTGTCCGTGCAAGTAGGAGCGAGATTCTGCAACGGATTGACCCCTGATTGTGTCGATCAGCGTGGGATTGATGTCATCCAGGCGAATGTCGGTCAAAAAGCCCAGCCGGCCCTGGTTGATGCCGATCAGTGGAATGTTGCAATCGGCCAACTCCCGTGCCGTGCCCAGGAAGGTACCGTCTCCGCCGATGATGACCGCAATTTTTGCCTTCTGGCGGATATGGTCCAGGTCAGCATATTCAAAGTTGCCAGGGGATGACTGGTTGGGCGCTCTCCGGGTGGTCTCGCGGCCAGCCACCGGATCATAGACCAGCACCTTGAAAGAATTGTCGACCAGCAGGTCCACTACGCTGCGCCACATCGCCTGCTTCTGGGAGGCACCATGCTTTGCAAACACGGCGATGCACATCCCTTTTTGTTTTGGCATTCTTGATTTCCTGATTTTGTCGTAAAGTGAAGCCTTGGATTCAATCGTATCGCAACACGCATTTGAAGTGACATTGATGATAGACGAACGTGCCCGTTCAATACTGAAAACCCTGGTGGAAAGATACATCTCCGAGGGAAGCCCGGTCGGTTCGAGGGCCCTGTCCAAGTGGTCCAGCCTGGATTTGAGCCCGGCCACTATCCGGAATGTGATGGCAGACCTGGAGGAAATGCGGCTGGTGGTTTCCCCACACACCTCCGCAGGCCGCGTACCTACGCCCCAGGGTTACCGCATGTTCGTGGATTCGCTATTGACCGTGAAACCGCTGACGCTGGATGTTCAGAAAACCCTGAGTGGAGGTATTCAGCGGGAAGATCCGAACCGGGTGCTGAACAAGGCGGTGAACCTGCTGTCCAGCCTGTCGTCGTTTGCCGGGGTAATTACCGCGCCCAAGA
>DASUDJ010000284.1:0-4234 GCA_036275635.1 Limnobacter sp.
ACAGAATTCTGAATGACCTGGTGGCCTGCCGGCTGGTGGACCGCACTGATCCTGGCCTGTATCGCCTGGGAATGCGCCTTCTTGAATTGGGTAACCTGGTGAAGGCCCGCTTGAATGTTCGCGATGCGGCTCTCGACCTCATGAGAAAATTGCACCGCATGACCGGGCAGACGGTGAACCTGTCAGTCAGACAGGGTGATGAAATTGTTTACATTGACCGCGCATACAGTGAACGCTCAGGTATGCAAGTGGTGCGTGCAATCGGCGGACGGGCTCCACTGCACCTCACTTCCACCGGAAAACTATTCCTGGCCAGCGAATCCCCCGAAATGCTGCGGCTGTATGCCGAGCGCAGTAACCTGCGAAGCAACACGGTCAACAGCCTGAATACCCTGGAAAAGCTGGAAAAGGAATTGATGCTGGTGCGGCAGGAAGGCTTTGCACGTGACAATGAAGAGTTGGAAATGGGCGTGCGTTGCATGGCAGCAGGCATTTACGACGACTCGTCCAAGCTGATCGCAGGCCTGTCGATTTCAGCACCGGCAGACCGCATCCAGGAAGACTGGCTGCAGGAACTGCTTCATACAGCCCAGCGAATCAGCGCTTCACTGGGTTGGCAGGGAAAGATCACTCCCCCCAGCGGGCGTTTCAGGCTTTAAAAATTCTGACTGAAGCTTGATTGTCAAGGAACTCACACACCAGCTGCTGGCCCCACATGCCTCGCCTGCTCACTGAGGCTACTTGACTGCGTAGGCGGCTGCCCGGGGTGCTGCAGCCATGACATATTCCCGGATTCTTTCAGCATCCGCAAATCGGGCACCTGAACCCAGTGCATCAAGAAGCACGATCACCAGGTTTCTTTCCCCCACTCTGGCCTTCATGACCAGGCAACGTCCAGCCTCATTGATGAAGCCTGTTTTCTGGATCTGGATGTCCCATTCCTTGTTCTTGATCAAGCGGTTGGTGTTCCTGAAATTCAGTTGGCCCTTGCCCGACTGCACGGAAAACTGGGGGTCGGTCGAAAACTGACTGATCAGCGGGAAACGCTGGGCATACAGCACCATGCGCGCCAGGTCGTTGGCACTGGACCTGTTTTCAACTGAAAGACCCGTTGTTTCTGCAAAATTGGTGTTGAACATCTGCAGGGCTGCCGCCTTGCGGTTCATCTGCGCAACGCATGCAGCCAAGCCGCCAGGGTAGCTGCGACCCAAGGCAGAGGCAGCCCTGTTCTCACTGGCCATCAGGGCCAGGTGAATCAACTCCCGGCGGGTAAACTGACTGCCGGGCTTGAGACGTGAACGGGTGTTCTTGTAATAGTCAATGTCATCAGTCGTGATGGTGATAACCTCATTCAGGTCGAGCCCCGCCTCAAGAATAACCATGACTGTCATCACCTTGGTGATGGATGCAATTGGCAGGACAGCAGAAGGGTTCTTTGCATACAACACCTCCTGGGTATCCGCATCAGCAACCAGGGCAACAGAGCTGTTCAATGAAAGAGGATCATGAGCGTCTTTCAGACCTGCGCGGGTTCCAAGGCCCGACGCTGCCTCGGCGGCAGTTCCTGACACCATGGCCAAAGCAAGGGTCAGGGAAACTAGGAATGCTTTTGAAGTCATGGTGGCTTGTGGTTGTTATTTGAATGAGAATTTAACGGAATTCTACGCAGAACATGCTGCCCAGCCAATGCCCCACATTGAGCGATAACAGGGCTTTAAGTTGCCTAATTCGAGTTATTTCTTAATTCTACCTGCCCTGCATAGTGTGCGCCATACCTTGCAAGTCTTTCGATAGTGCCCAACTGCAGGTCTGTCAGGTGCTCAAGGTCTCGGAAATAGCCCCCAGCCATGGCTGCAGCAACCGGCAGGTTCAACTTTTCTGCAAACTTCAGCACCGCATGATCGCGCAGGCGAATGCCTTCATCGCTCAGGGACAAGCGCCCCAGCCGGTCGGCCTCATGCGCATCCAGGCCTGCCACATACAGCAAAAGCTGCGGTTCGAAACGCTCCAGTACATGGCACAGGGCCGATTCCAGCTGCTGCAGATACTCGCAGTCACCGGTGCCGTCGGGCAGTTCAACATCCAGGTCACTGCGGGCTTTCACAAATGGATAGTTTTTTTGACCATGCATTGAAAATGTGAAGATGGAGTCATCTCCGGCCAGGATTTCTGCAGTGCCATCCCCTTGGTGCACATCCAGGTCAACAACCAGGACCCTCGGGATGGCTTTCTGGGCTGCTTGTGGAAAGCTTGCAAGATGACCCACAGTGGACTGATAAAGGAAATCAGTCTGAAATACCCTTGCAGCCACGGCCATGTCATTGAATACACAGAAACCACCGCCCCGGTCGTGTTTTGCATGATGGGTGCCACCTGCCAGGTTGACAGATGCCCCATGCATTAGCGCACTTCGCACTGCAGCAACCGTGGCGCCCGTTGAGCGTTTGGAACGCTCCACCATCAATTCTGACCAGGGAAAGCCGATTTCACGTTGTTCATCAGATGAAACATTACCCTGCTCGATTCTTCCCACATAATCTGGGCAATGGGCAAGGGCAAGCTGACCGGGGGTGGCTGCTGGCGGAATCAAAAGGTTTATGGAACAATTACTTCTCTTCACTTTGTCGCGAAGTATCCGGTACTTTTCCATGGGAAAACGGTGACCCGGCGGCAGAGGCAAAACAAACTCATCCGTGTAAAAGGCTTCAATCATACTTATAGCGACAGAAACAATTCATTTTTTTGCAACGCAACAATTCTATTGACAATGAAATTTTATTTGATAGAATTTGTTTTGTGCACTGCATCAAACGGCGCACCAAAAAACAACCAAGTGGTATGAAACCTGACGGAGCTAGTGATGATGATGACCCCAGAACAATTTCTTGATGTTCAAAAAGCCAACCTCGAAAAGGTCCTCGGTTTTAGCCAGCAATCATTCAGCAATGTTGAAAAACTTGTTGAATTGAATCTGAATGCTGTGAAAACCTACATGGACGACAGTGTTGAAGCGGTGAAGGCCCTGGCTTCCGCCAAGGACATCCAGGAATTTGTAGCTGTCTCCAATTCCGTCAGCCAGCCCATCACTGAAAGAGTAGCAGCTTACGGCAAAGACTTGTACAGCCTGTCCTCCGGTATTGTTTCTGACACAGCCCGCCTGGTTGAAGAGCAGGTGTCTGAAAGCAATCGCCAGTTTGTTGAGATGTTTGAAGCTGCGAGCCGCAATGCGCCCGCAGGAACCGAAAGTGCAATGGCCCTGATGAAATCTGCCATGACCGCAGCCAACAACGCCTATGACAGTGTCAGCAAGGCGACCAAGCAGGCTGTCGAAATGGCTGAAACCAACCTGGAAGCCGCTTCACGCGCTGCCTACAAGAATGGCCAGGGTGAAGGCGCCCAGCAGTCAAATGGCAGTTCCTCCACTTCCAGCAAGGCCCGCAAAGCTGCCTGAGCCAGCTTTGGCGCCTTGAACGGTGTCTCCTCGTTCCTCCCGGAACGAATTCAAAGCCTGCCCTTCACTGTGGCAGGCTTTTTTTTATTTTCCCTGCACTGCTTCATTTGGTTGATTTCAAACCAGCAACTCAAACTCACAGTGCATATTTTGAAGTATCTCAAGCAGTCTGCTGAAGGCTGATTCCACGGCGCTTTGGACACCTGCATCCCCCCTGGCCTTCACACCCAGTTCAATATGGCGCGCCATCTTGTTGTCGCCCACGCTGGGCAGGCTGTAAAGCGTGCATTCAGGAAACTGGGCCTCCAGCTGTTCCATGACCGGGGTAATCCGCGCCTCAGGTGTATTGAACAGTCGAAGCGCCTTCTTGTACTCAAGCTCCCGGTGGTGAAACTGGGGGTAAAGAGTATCCAGAACCCACTCGATCATGGGCCAGGCCATCACGGGGAACCCGGGTACAAAATGGTGCTGTTGCACGGTAAAGCCGGCAATGCGGTTGTAAGGATTTGGAATCAGGCTGGCCCCTTCCGGAAAATCTGCCATCCTGAGGCGAAATTCATCCAGTGGTTGACCGCTTTCCTCGCAGCGCTGGCGAATCAGGTCCACGGCCTGGGCATGGCGCACAATTGGAAGGTCCAATGCCTGCGCAGCCGCCTGGCGGGTGTGATCATCCGGCGTGCCGCCAATTCCACCGCAGCTGAACACAACATGATCACTGGCAAAGGAACGTTTCAGGGTGTCTGCCAGAAACTGGCGGTCGTCGCCCACCATCTGCACCCAGGA
>DASUDJ010000285.1:0-5407 GCA_036275635.1 Limnobacter sp.
GTTGGCATTGCCCTGTATGGGCTTTCCATCTGCATCCACTGCAATCGTATTGCCGTTCTTGTCCTTCGGCAGTTCACAACTGCTGTTCAGCTTGTCGGTGTAGCCGTCCCACACAATATGGGCACCGCGATAGCCACCACCGCCCAGTGCGTTTTTCAAACCCACCACCAGCGGGAATGCGCTGCTGATCTGCCCGCCCTGGGTGGCAATGATGCTGGCGAAATCGGGCTGAGGCAAATCATTGCCGTTGTTGGTGAAGGTGTTGTTGAAAATGTTTACCGCTTCGGAATACACATCCATGCGGCGGTCGCCGTTCTCACCCAGCAGGTCATAACTGGTCAGGATGATGCCGGCTGTGCCGTTGTTTTCGAACACATTGTCATAAATGTCGATCTTGTCATAGGCCAGGGTAATCAGGCCTGAACCGCGCGGCACGTTGGCCACGATCGAACCGGGTACAGCAAAGTTGTAGGTGTTGTTGTTTCTTGAAATGTTCTTGAACACCCGTGAGCGCGAGCCATACTGGGTCAGATTGTCCAGGTCGTACACCAGGAAACCGCCGGAATTGCATTCCGCCAGGTTTTCGGAATACTCGCCATCATTCACATTCTCGATTTCGAAACCGAACACATTGAATGCAGCCCGACTTTTTCTGATTTTCGCGATGTTGGTTTGCCCAACATAAATACCGGCATCCGATGCACCAATACTTTCGGTTTCTTCAACCAGGATGTTGCGGCTTTCAACCGGGTAAATACCATAGCGGCCTGAAGCCGTGCTCACCGTGTAATCAGGAGAGGTTTTGTCGGTTTCAAGCGGATTGGGGTTGGCGGGGTTGTGGCGTGCCGGGTCGGTGCACTTCACCTTCACTTCTTTGGCAAAGTTGGCCGCGGTAATTGGCCGCTCCTCGGGTAACTTGCGACCGCTGCTCCAGATGGCTCGCACCTTTTTCAGGGTGCCATGGTTCACCCCTTTCATCTTGAAGGCATCGCCCGGGGAGTCGCCAATCGTGAGGTTGCGCACGGTGATGCCCCGCACATTCGAGGCCAGGAAACCTTCCTGGGAATTGCTGTCGCGGAAGGACAGGAATGTTTCATCCATGCCGCAGCCTTCCACCACCACATCTTCAGTGGTGGTGATCTGTATGCCGGTTTTCAGATCAAAAAAACCGCAATCAAAGCGCAAAACATCCTTGGGTTTCAACTGCACCATGGCCTTCACCATGTCTTCAGTTGCATTTGGGCCAGGCTGGATCAGGAAAACACGGCCTGTCGCCTGGGCGGGATTGACCGTGGTGCCGCCACTGGCCGCAACTGTGGGGTCATCAGATGAGGACAGACATGCAGACAGTAAAAGTGTGGAAAACAAAAGGGGTGCTGCTTGCAGTACATGCTTGGAGTGAGCCACGTCCAACCTCGATCTTGTTATATGGATATGAGAAAAAACTGCTTGCCACATGGTGTTACCAAGCTAAAATCGATTTGGATTGCAGTGTGTGTCGGGTAATTGACATTTCATGCGCATTGCGAAATGCATCATCAGTCCGCGCCCGGATTGAAAAACAATCAAGAACATATTTCAAAAACGACCATTCGGAACGGTCGACAACAAGGGGAGAGGCAACCATGTCCTTTTTTAATCAAGCAGCTGGCGGCAAATTGCTGGCTACCCTCGTGGCCAGTGGCAGCCTGTTTGCAGCCAGTGCCGCAGGTGCAAATGAACTGAGCCCGGAGAAAAAGCTGCAGGCAGCAAGCCTGGCGGCCACCTGTGCCAACTGCCACGGCACCAACGGCCAGGGTGTTGCCGGCAGTGCGGTGACCGGGCTTTCCAACCTGAGTGCGGAATACATCAAGACCAACATGATCTGGTTCAAGACGGGTCAGCGCCCTGCCACCGTGATGCACCAGCTGTCCAAGGGCTATACGGACGAGCAGATTGACATCATCGCCAACTACCTGGGCAAAAAGGACTGAGGAGCGGACCATGCAAAGACGACAATTTCTTCAAACCAGCGCACTGGCCACGGCCCTGCTGGGTGGTATGCCCCTGTCCGCAGTTGCAAAAAGCGCGAAAGGCAAGGTGGTGGTGATTGGTGGTGGTTATGGCGGCGCGACCGCAGCCAAGTATTTGCGCCTGCTGTCGGACAACCAGGTTGATGTCACCCTGGTGGAGCCCAACTCCACATTTGTTTCCTGCCCCATGTCTAACCTGGTGGTGGGTGGCTTGAAAAAAATCAATGAAATCAGCGTGCCTTACACCGGACTCACCCGCAACCATGGCGTGAAAATGGTGAAGGATTATGTGACAGCCATTGATGTGGACAAGCGACAGGTGAAGCTGAAGAATGGAAAAACATTGCCTTATGACAAGCTGGTGCTGTCTCCCGGTATTGACCTGATGATGGACAGGATTGAAGGACTTTCGGCTGCAAATGCCAGCGGTCAGATTCTGCAAGCCTGGAAAGCAGGCCCCGAAACTGTGGCACTGAACAGGCAACTGCAGGACATGCCCGATGGTGGCACGTATATCCTGAATGTGCCGCTTGCACCCTACCGCTGCCCTCCCGGGCCCTACGAACGGGCCAGCATGGTGGCCAACTATTTCAAGCAGTACAAGCCGAAGTCAAAAGTGTTGCTGCTGGATGCGAATGCAGACGTGACTTCCAAGCCAAAACTGTTCAAGGGTGTCTGGGAAAGCGAGTACAAGGGTATTTTGGAGTATCGGCCCAACATGAAGGTGACCGGGGTGGACGGTGGCACAAAAACTGTGCGCTTCGAATTCGAGGAACCGATCAAGGGGGATGTGTTGAACATCCTGCCGGACCAGCGGGCAGGGAAACTGGCAGTTGATTCCGGCATTGCCAACCTGAACGGCCGTTGGTCAGAGGTGAATTACATGACCTTTGAATCCACAGTGGCACCCAATGTGCATGTGATCGGTGATTCCGTGCAGGGTGCGCCCCTGATGCCGAAGTCGGGCCACATGGCCAACAGCCAGGCCAAGGTGGTTGCAGCGGCCATCGTGGCGCAGCTCAGCGGCTGGGAGCCAAACGCAAAGCCATTGACCAACAACACATGCTACAGCTACGTGACCACCAAGAACGTGATTCACGTAGCCAGTGTGCATGTGTACAACGCAGAGAAAAAAACTTTCCTGACGGTGGAAGGGTCTGGGGGCGTGTCTGCCGAGCCGAATGAACTGGAAGGCACCTATGCCTGGAACTGGGCACAGAACATCTGGGCCGACACCCTGGCCTGATGCAGCAGGCAGTTCAAGGAAGGCTTTTGAAGGCCGGCAGAAATGCCGGCTTTTTTATTGAAAGGCCTTACAGGCTGTTTCCACCGATTGCTGTAGGAGCGCTTTTCACCGACTTGAAATACAGTTCAGACCTCAACTCCTTCACATGCACGCTGATCTGGATTTGCAAGCCTTCCGGATTCGGGCAACTTCTTTCCAGGGCACGCAAGACCAACTGCCCAAGGTGTTCTTTCAGGGAGAAATCCCGACCGCTCAGCAACTCCACCGTGGCAGCCAAGAAGGCATGTTCACCTGTTTCCGCTGCATCGACACCCACTCGATAGGTGTCCAGCCGTCGGATACGTGTTTTTATGTCGGAATCCAGAAAAATACCCAGGCCCAACAAGGCCTTGTTGACTTGAAGCAACATCCAGTTTTCATCCAGGTGGGCCAGGTTGGCACTGTACTCAATTAGGCTGTGGGGCATGTCTGGGGCCTGTATTTGACAAAACCATGAAAGTTCACCCGCCCGGCTAGTAGGATTTACCTACAAATTAAGCTTGATGAACGGCGGGTCAGAAAGCAGAATAATGACATCGAACGCTGTAATGGTGTTCAACCTCATGTCTCCTCTTCTCCGCAAGTGAGAAAGGTTAAGCCGGCTTCGCAAGATGCCGGCTTTTTTTTATCCTCTTTTTATCCTTTTTGCAGGTGGCTTTCAATCAGCCTGGCCAATTCCTGGGGTTGGTCATGATGAACCATGTGGCCTGCATTCTCCACGATTGCGTATTCCCACCGCGGTACGCAGTCAAAGCGGGTTCGGAAGGCATCAAAATCCACTGGCTCACCGGCCCGGCTCAGCCAAAGGCCAGCTTCAGTCTGCCTGGCCTCCACATGCAACACCGGTGCTGCAATATTGCGCCAGCAGGCCTGCGCCTCGGCCAGCCGATAACCAATCGGATTCATGATCTTGTGGGCCGCATCGCCCAGCAGGCTGTAGCCACCGTTCACTGGCCTGGACCAGTGCTGGGCCAGGTAAAGGGCTTTTTCGTCATCCAGGCGGTGGTTTGTTTTCTGCAAGCGGCGCGCCACATCCTGCAGAGTGGCATAGGTCCGCAATTCCTTCGGCGCCTTGATTTCATTCAGCCAATTGGAGTAACGCACCGGTGCTTTTTCAGCAGCCGAATCCAGCATGCCAAAACCTTCCAGGTTCACCAGGCTGCGAATCCTGTCCGGACGAACTCCGGCGTACAGCATGGCAATGTTGCCTCCCATGCTGTGCCCCACCAGGTGAACTGGCTGGTTGGGTGAAAAATGATCCAGCAGGGCATCCAGGTCAGCCAGGTAATCCGGAAACCAGTAGGAGCGAATGCCGGGAGCCCCCTGGCTTACAGGCCAGTCGCTGAGGCCGAATCCCCGCCAGTCGGGCGCAATCACGCGGAATTCAGCCTGCAGGGCGTCCACCACGAACTGATAGCTGGCGCCAACATCCATCCAGCCATGCACCATGACCAGCAATGGGGCATCTTCAGGCCCCCAGCAGTGAAGATGTGTGTTCAGGCCCCGCAGGTTGATGAACCTGCTTTCAGGTTTTCGAATGGGAATATAGGTATTCAATTGCTGCCCTTGTTCTTGTTGTCTGTGTACTGGTGTGCTGTTCAACCGCCCGCTTTTTCGCTGAGTGCCTGTTGAAAGGTACCCAACACCTGCGCTGGCATGGGCACCACCTTGCCATGGCTGTAATTGAAAAATACAAAACCTGACTTGGCCAGTGCAATCAATTTGCGGTCGGCAGGTCGCGTGATCCTGAAAATGATGTCGCAACCATACCTGTTGAAATCCATCACGCCCACGCTGAACAGCAACTGGTCGCGGGCATGGGCTTCACTTTTGTACACGGTGGCCAGGTCGGTCACGATGATGCCCGTCCTGTCCTCCGACAGTTCCGGCACACCCATGTGGTGCAGGAAACGGGCCCGAGCCTCGGAAATCATTGAAATCATCGAGTCATTGGCCAGGTGATTGCCTGCATTGATGTCGGTGATGCGAACAGTCAGCAGCGTGTCAAAAATGAACTGATTGTCTGGAAACTCCAGTTGGATACGGGCCATGAAAATACAAGGAAAAGTGAAGTGCCTGAAAGTGTATGCGATCTGCATTCAACACAGAT
>DASUDJ010000286.1:0-3841 GCA_036275635.1 Limnobacter sp.
CCAAGGCCACGGCGGTTTTCGAACCGCCACCAATGGCATCAACCCAAAGCCTGGCGAATACACCGCCGGGCTTTGTTGTTTTTGAAGCCGCCTCATCCCGGTGGCTGCATTCATCCAGCCGGAATTCAATCAACCGCGCCCTCAACTCCCTGTGTGTTCCCAGTTGGTTCAGCTTGTCGATCTGTTCCTGGTAATGCAGGTTCACGAAGGTTTCCACTGCTGCGATGGTGCGGTACACCGCATTCCGGCCAAACAGGGCAGGCAATGCGCCGGTCAGAAAACCTGCAATTCGCCAGGGAAGCAGCAGCCGGCTGCGCCGGAACAGGGGCAACAGTTCATTCATGGCGCTGAGGTGGCGCTGTTCGGTTTCAAGATGGTGTCTTGCGAATTCACGAATTTCCGGGTCACGGGTCACAGCCAGCACCCCCTTGTAAATCCACACAGCACCTGTTTCACCGGCGTGGTCGGTGCGAATGTCCCGCACCAGTTCAGCTGGCAGGTGGCTGGTGTCAAATTTCAGGATGAACTTCTGGATGTAAGGCCGCACCGGCAGAAAACCGGTGTACGCCTTCTCCATCACCCACAGCATGCCGGGGATTCTTGCCAGGTATGCCAGCAACCGCCAGCCCGGTAGCCTTGACCACACATGCACGAAGGCCGCCGCACCGCTGAGCAACTTCCCTTCCGCCGTGCGGGTGTGAAAGCGGGCCATCAGCTGCTGCTGGGTTTGACCTTCGGGAATGATCGTGTCGGGTTTTGAAATGTCGACCCAGTCGATGGGCTGGTCTGGCTGAATGTTCTGGTAAACCGCGATTTCACGTCGGCACATGGGGCATGAGCCATCGAAATACACCTGAACGCAGGCTGGGGATTGCTGACTTTGAAAGTCCTTGACTGCCTTGGGGTCTTTAACTGCCATGACCGTACTGCCTTGATTTGTAAAGCGGAGGAACTGCGTTGCGGGCTTAACGTTCAGCCCAACTTCACAGTGTACTTCACACCTTCAAACTCAATCACATCCCCGCCCATGATTTTCTTGCGCTTCTGGGTTTCCACCGCACCGTTTACCCGCACCCGCCCATCGGCAATCACGTTCTTGGCTTCGCCGCCGCTGGGCAACCATCCCTGAAACTTCAGGATTTTGTACAGTTCAACAGGTTCCCTGTTGATGATGACTTCGTTCATTGGGCAGACTTCCCTTGGATAAGATCATGAGTTTATCACCCTCCCAGCATCCACCTCGCCGCTTTCTCGGCAATCATCAGTGTCGGGCTGTTGGTGTTGCCGCTGGTGATGGTGGGCATCACGCTGGCATCTGCTATTCGTAATCCTCGAACTCCAATCACTCTCAGACGTGAATCAACCACTGCGGCTTTATCATCCACCTTGCCCATTTTTGCAGTACCCACTGGGTGAAAAATCGTGGTGGCAATGTCACCGGCCAAGCGCACCAGCTCTTCATCCGATTGAAACTCCACGCCGGGTTTGAATTCCTCTGGCTGGTATTTCGAAAGCGCAGGCTGTGCTGCAATGTTGCGGGTCACACGCAGGGAATCAGCAGCCACTTTGCGATCTTCAGCCGTGCCCAGGTAGTTGGGAGAAATCGCCGGAGCATCTGTGCATTCAGCCGACCGAATATGCACCGAGCCCCGGCTGCTGGGGTTCAAATTGCACACACTGGCCGTGAAGGCATTGAAGCTGTGCAGCGGCTGGCCGAAGGCTGGCAGGCTGAGCGGCTGCACATGGTATTGAATGTTCGGGTAGGGCCGGTCGGGGCTGCTCTTTGTGAATGCGCCCAGCTGTGACGGGGCCATGCTCATGGGTCCGCTGCGCTTGAACAGGTATTCCATGCCAATTGCAGCCTTGCCCCACAAGCTGCTGGCCAGGGTGTTCAGTGTTTTTACATTCTGCACCTTGAATACGGCACGTATCTGCAAGTGGTCCTGCAGGTTGGCACCCACACCAGGCTTGTGCAGCTTCACGTCAATGCCATGTTGCTTCAGCAAGTCAGCCTGCCCGATTCCTGACAGCTCCAGAATTTGTGGCGTGCCAATTGCACCTGCGCACAGCACGGTTTCCCGGTCGGCCTGAACTGTCACTTCCCTGCCCTTGTGCTGGACCACAGCCCCCTTGCACACCAGTTGATTATCGGCATTGCGCTCAATCAACAGTTTTTTCACCTGGGCATGGGTCCACAGGGTCAGGTTGGGTCGTCGCAGTATTGGCCTCAGAAAAGCCTTGGAAGTATTCCAACGCCAACCACTGCGCTGGTTCACTTCAAAATAGCCCACGCCGAAATTGCTGCCAGTGTTGAAATCATCAGTGGCGGGAATGCCCGCCTGCTGGGCTGCTTCGGAAAAAGCTTCCAGGATGTCCCAGCGCAGGCGCTGCCTTTCTACCCGCCATTCACCATGGCCGCTGTGGTAACGGGCCAGTTCGCTGATTTCCTGATCGGTATTGGCATGGTCATAACGCCAGTTGCTTTCATGCCGCAAAAAGTCTTTCAGGCAGTTGTTCCAGTTCCATTCAGGGTCCCCGGTTTGCTCTGCCCAGCTTTCATAGTCGCGGGCCTGGCCACGCATGTAGATCATGCCATTGATGCTGGAACAGCCACCCAGGGTTTTGCCGCGCGGGTAAATCAGGGAGCGGCCATTCAGGCCAGCATCCGGTTCAGTGCGGAAACGCCAGTCGGTGCGCGGGTTGTCAATGCAGTACAGGTAGCCCACCGGAATGTGAATCCAGTGGTAGTTGTCTTTGCCACCTGCCTCCAGCAGCAGCACCCGGTTGTTCCTGTTCGCACTCAGGCGGTTTGCAAGCAAGGCGCCAGCAGTGCCAGCCCCCACAATGATGTAATCGAAAGTCTGCATGATCATTCCAGATAGATAATCAGATAGTAACCAGACGAACAATCGATTGGTGGATGGCAGTTCAAACCAGGCCTCGGGGTTTTCCTGGGTTTTGCAAAATAGTCAAAGATGTGTTGATCAATGCCCAGTGCTTGTGACGAATCCATCCATGCCAGAATGATGATGAATTCCTTTACAATCGTGCCCTTAGGCTTGATTCGTGCGCTTTACAGCACACAGCCCCCGAATTACAGATTGAATACATCAACGAGGTTTTGAACATGACAGAACGCACCGCAATTCATGGCCTGAAAGTGGCCACCCCGCTGTACAACTTCATCAACAATGATGTGCTGCCGGGCACCGGCATTGATCAGGCCCACTTCTGGAAAGGCTTTGATGCCATCGTGACTGAGCTGGCCCCCAAGAACGCCGCGCTGCTGGCCGAGCGCGACCGCATCCAGCTGGAAATGGATGCCTGGCACAAGGCCAACCCCGGTCCCATCGCCGACATGGCCGCCTACCAGGAATTCCTGAAAAAAATCGGCTACCTGGTTGAGCAGCCTGCCAAGGTACAGGCGACCACAGCCAATGTGGACAGCGAACTGGCCACACAGGCTGGCCCACAGCTGGTGGTGCCCATCCTGAATGCACGCTATGCCCTGAATGCCGCCAATGCACGCTGGGGTTCACTGTATGACGCACTGTACGGTACTGACGTAATTTCCGAAGAAGGCGGTGCAGACCACGCAGGCGGCTACAACCCAGTGCGTGGCGCGAAGGTAATTGAATTCGCACGCAACTTCCTGGACCAGTCCTTCCCGCTGGAAGGCGCTTCCCACAAGGATGCAACCGGCTATTCCATCGCTGCTGGCAAGCTGCAGGTTGCACTGAAGAACGGCGGCACAGCCGGCCTGAAGAATGCAGCCCAACTGGTGGGCTACCAGGGCGATGCAGCAGCACCCTCTTCCGTGCTGCTGGTGAACAACGGTATT
>DASUDJ010000287.1:0-3587 GCA_036275635.1 Limnobacter sp.
GTTTTTCAGGGCGTGGTCCCGGAAATCAAGTGCGCCACCCCTGTGGGCCAGCCATCGCATGATCAACCGGTTCTTGCCAATCTGCTGTTGCCGGTAAATCCCCAGGTTTTGCCGTTTCCGGTTTGGCCCCCGGGTGATCACCAGGCCCCAGGTGAGCAGGGGGGCTGCATCATCTGGCCAGCAGGTCCAGATCGGAATGCTGTTCAGGTCCACATCAGGACCCTCGATCACATTGTCCTGGCAGGGCGCCTTGCTGACCACTTTGGGTGCCATTGACAGCACCTGCTTCACAAGTGGCAGCTTGTCCAGCGCATCCCGCATGCCCTTGGGCGGCTCCGGTTCCTTCAGGTAGGCCAGTGTCCTGCCGATTTCCCTCAGGGCTTCGGTGCTGCTGGCCCCCATGCCCATGGCCACGCGCCTTGGCGTACCGAACAGATTACCCAGCACCCGGTATTTGTAACCGTGGGGTGCGTCAAACAACAGGGCTGGCCCTTCAGCACGCAGCACCCGGTCGCACAGGTGGGTCATTTCAAGTATTGGGCTTACAGATTCCGGTACGCGTAACAATTCACCTTCTTTGTAAAGTAAATCAATAAAGTCACGAAGATTTTTGTATCGCATGGTGAAAAAAAAGGCTGTTTTTGTGGTCGGAAAGGAACAGTTCACAAGAAATCACAACCCATGGGTTGTACGGTTTCTTGTAGGCCGGAAGCGGCTTATTACTTGATTGTGAGGGTAAATTCCGATTCAGAGTAGAAAGACTCTACCAGATTTCGAATTGACCGCCGGGCGGGTTGACCCTAGAATCCGCTCAGCCTTGTGACCGGTATCAGCCATGTCACACATTCGCAGTGGAAGGATAAAGCTTAAGGGAACTTAAGAATATCCGACTTCATCTTAAGAGTGCTTTCGCCATGTAGTGCATGTAGTTGTGGCCAAAGCAGAACGTTCTGCCTCACGGACAAAATGGAGGCAGATGCACCGCTGAGTCAAACAATGCAGGGTCTAGCCTGCGTTTGCGTAGCAGAGGAGGTTGCATGAAGCAGTATGAAACCGTTTTGAGCAATTCAGGCCAGCAGGCCCCGGCTCATAATTTATTTCAGTCTTTCAAGAACGCAGTAACTGGTTTGGGTGTCGCCACTTCTGTGCTTTTGGCTTGCGCAGTGGCCATGTTGCTGTCGAATGCCGAGCTCAGAAGCCGGGTATTCTTTTCTGCGCCCGTGCAGGCCATTTTCGCAGCCGAGATTGACCTGCTCAGCACTGGCCTGGCAGGTGGTGGCTCTGAGATCGGTGCAAATGACGATGCTGGCGGCGCAAAAGGACTGGTCCAGGTGAAATTCAATCACCTTGACACCAGCAAGCCCCTGACGCCCGGCCAACGCCAGATCACATCTTATTTGGCCAAGCGTTACAGCGTGTCGCCCGAAGCAGTGGAGTCAATCGTCCGCCTGGCCTACAAGGTGGGCAAGGAAGAGAAGGTCGAGCCGACGCTGATCCTGGCGGTGGTGGGCGTGGAGTCTTCCTATAATCCTTTTGCTGCCAGCCCAGTGGGTGCCCGCGGCCTGATGCAGGTAATGCCCAAGATCCACAAGGACAAGTTCGAAGCCCTGTCACCCGGTGAGTGGTCGCCGTTGAATCCCGAGATGAACATGCGGGTGGGCGCGAAAATTATCCGTGAGTATACCCGTCGCACCGGTTCCGTGAATGCCGGTCTTCGATGGTATGTGGGTGCGGCTGTGCATGGAAATGACGGTGGCTATCCTGAGAAGGTGTTGGGCCTGAAATCCCGAATTGACCAGGCCTACCAGCAGGGCGGCCTGATTGCTGCCCGCTCGGGTGCCCAGAAAGTGTCTGCAGTCAAGGTTGCCGACATCGAGAGTTGAACCGTTGTATGCCTTCAATTGCAGCCTGAAGCCTGTCCATTGAATTCGCATAGGACAGGCGCAACATTTTTTCCCCGGAGTGCTCGGAGAAGTCGTGGCCTGGCACAGTGCAAACTCCTTCCTGCATCAGCAGTTGCCTGCAATAGTCATTGCTGTTGAAGGGTGATTTCGCATAAATGTAAAAAGCGGAATCGGGGGAGGAGTCGATCGAGATGCCCGCTTCAGGCAGAGCCCTCAACATGAAATCACGCCGGTCTCGAAATATTTCCCGGCGCTGCTCGCAGATCTCCAGGTTTTCTGGTGTAAAGCAGGCCAATGCAGCCCATTGCGCTGGCGTGTTTGGACAAATACTGAGGTTCTGGGCCAGTTTCTCAACTGGATTGACAAGTTCTTCTGGAACCACCATCCAGCCCAGGCGCAATCCTGTCATCCCGAAGTACTTCGAGAAGCTGTTGATTACCACCACGGGCGTGTCTGTGCCCGGTACTCCGCAGGTTTGCAGCACACTGCGGGCAGGTTGGTCATAACTCAGCAATTGATAGATCTCATCAAAAATTGCAAAGCCGCCCAGTTTCGAGACGCCCTCAATGATTTTCCGCATGGCGGCCAGGCTGAGTTGAGTGCCGGTGGGGTTGTTGGGGCTGGCCAGCAAAACGCCAGCTGTCTTTTCAGTCCAATGGGCCTCCAGGTCTTCCCATGAGGGCTGGAAATCATGTTCTTCCCGGGTCGGTATGAAAACCGGTTTTCCGCCCGCCTGTTGAACAAAGGTCTTGTTGCAGGGGTAGCCAGGGTCGGCCAGCAGCGCCTCCCGACCGGGATTAATCATCGCAAGGCATGCGTACATCAATGCTGCGGATGCACCCGAGGTGATGATGATCTGCTTCGCAGGAACATGAACCTGGAAACGTGCCTGGTAAAAATCACTGAGCGCCTGGCGCAACTCCGGCAGGCCCAGGGCGGGGGTGTAGCGTGTCCTGTTGCTGGCCACGGCCTGCAACAGTGCTTGTTGTACCGGTTCAGACATTGGAAAGTCAGGCTCTCCAATCGACAGGTGAACAATTCGGCGCCCTTGGGCTTCAAGGTCATCCGCCAGTTTCACCAATTCCATGACATGAAAAGGCTGGACCAGGCGGCCCAGTTCTGACTGCTTCAATTATTCACCCTGTTTAGTGAGTGGCGCCAACAAGTTGCGCGATTTGTGGAAACCCGTAAGGACAGCCAGAGCACCTGCGCCTATAATTTTCGGTTCTGCAGTTCAACTCAAAGAGAATATTATATGGCTCAACCCATGGATCAGCGCTTCAGACAGGCCGCCCTTGAATATCATGAATTCCCAAAACCCGGGAAACTGCAGATTGCGGCAACAAAAAGCCTGGTGAACCAACGCGACCTCGCGCTGGCTTACTCTCCCGGGGTTGCTGCTGCCTGCGAGGAAATCGAGGCTGATCCTTCCACCGCAGTCCGTTACACCGCAAGGGCCAACCTGGTCGGCGTGGTCACCAATGGCACAGCCGTACTCGGACTGGGTAACATCGGTCCCTTGGCAGCCAAGCCGGTGATGGAAGGCAAGGCCGTGCTGTTCAAGAAGTTTGCGGGCATTGATGTATTCGACATTGAAATCAATGAAAATGACCCAGACAAGCTGATCGAGATCATCGCTTCACTTGAGCCCACATTCGGTGGCATCAACCTGGAAGACATCAA
>DASUDJ010000288.1:0-3731 GCA_036275635.1 Limnobacter sp.
TGGCGATGGCACGCACACGCGCCACCTGCTTCGCATCCTGGTTCAGCTTGCCTTCTTTTTGAGCCTTCGCAATGACCTCTGCATAGCCCTTGGCGGCAGCAGCATCCACCTCGGCAGAGGACACAAGCACAAACTGGGATCGATCAACACCAACCGCACCACCAGAAGTGGTCTGCGTGGTCAGGCATGCGGCCAGTACACCGCTTGAAAAGGCGAGTGACAACACCAGCGGGGTACGATGTTTCAATGCGGGAAATACCATGAACTTTTCACCTGTAATTTTCAGTAAAAATCTTCAATACAGTTTACCGGCTCTACATGCAGGATAACCGGCCCTTCAGAACGAGAGGCAAGCCCCGAATGTTGACATGCCCATCAGCATGATCACCGGTTGGGCCAAATGCATGTGTTTCATTGCGCTAGGACCGTTCAATTCTCAAAAAGTGCCTTGCACGGTTCCCGGCTAACCACTGAAAAACGCCACCCTAGGGCAAGCGCAAGCAGGCCGCTGACCGAGGCCAGTGCAAATGCAGCAGCCGGCGTGCCAATTTCCCATGCCAGCCGGCCCAGGAATGTGCCGGCAGACCCACCCAGTCCGTAGGCAATTGTGGCGTACATGGCCTGCCCACGCACCACCAGGTGGACCGGCAGGTTATTTCGCAACCATGAAATGGTGGCGGTGTGATGAGCCGCAAAGGTGATGGCATGCAGGCCCTGTGAAAACAGCACCACCCAGGCCAGCTCCGGAAATGCGGCCACCAGTGCAAAACGAAGAGCACAAGTGGCAAAACCGATACACAGCCAGGTGGTCAAACCGAGACGGTGAAAAAACCGGCTTTGAAGTGCAAAAAACACCACCTCGCACATCACGCCAAAAGCCCATAAACCGCCAATACTCATTTCTGAATAGCGGTGCTCAATCAGGTACAGGGAAAAAAAGGCGTAGAACACACCATGGGCGAAAATCATGAAAAAGGAGGCCAGCCAGAACAGGGGCATTGGGCCAGGCAATAGCAGGCGCCTGAAGCCAGTGCCTGAAGGAATGGGCTCTGCACCTGCGCCAGCACCACCCGCGATGCCCGGTGGATCAGCCGTGAAATTCAATGCAGCCACAAAACCCAGCAGCAACATGCCACAGGCCCACAAAGGGTAAGATTTAAAGCCGTATTGATTGGCCACCGCGCCGAAAACCAGCACCGCCAATACAAATCCAAGGGAGCCATAGAGGCGAACCTGCCCGTACTGGCCGGCATTGCCACCACAGCGCTCCATGGCATAGGAATCAGACATGGGCACCAGCCCGGAGATGCTGAGGTTCAGCAGAAGAACGAACAGGATAAGGTGAAGCGGACTGTGTTGCTGCCAGAATGCCAGCGCCGTGAAAAACAGGCCAGCCAGGGTACCGACCCGTATCCATCGCACCCGGTTGCCAGTGTGGTCCGAAAGCCAACCCCAGGCGAACGGCCCCACGATTCGCATCAGCTGCATCATCCCCAGGGCCAGCGCAATCACATCAAGGCCATGGCCTATCGATTTCAGGTAGGGGCCAAGGAACGGAGAATACAGGCCAACGAATGCAAAATATGCGGCATAAAAAAGCGCCAGCCATCCCATTTGCACAGGAGCGCCTGCTTCAGAGACAGATTTCAACGAAGGGCTTCAGTAGCTGGAAACACCGGGGGGAATCCGGGGAGTATCCACTTTCACATCACCGCACTGGGCGCGGTGCAACAGCATGTGGTCCATCAGGACCAAGGCCAGCATGGCCTCTGCAATCGGCGTGGCCCGGATGCCCACGCAGGGGTCGTGGCGGCCATAGGTTTCAACATCAATCGGCTTGCCTGCCTTGTCGATTGATTTGCGCGGCAGGCGGATGCTGGAGGTCGGCTTGATGGCCATGCGCACCTCGATATCCTGCCCGGTGGAAATGCCACCCAGGATGCCGCCCGCATGGTTGGAGCCGAAGCCTTCCGGCGTCATTTCATCACCATGCACGGAGCCTTTCTGGACAATGCTGTCAAAGCCTGCACCGATTTCAACACCCTTCACCGCATTGATGCTCATCATGGCATGGGCAATGTCTGCATCCAGCTTGTCATACAACGGCGCACCCAGGCCAACTGGCACGCCGGTGGCCTGCACACGCAGGCCAGCACCGCAGGAATCACCTGATTTCCGTAGGGCATCCATGTAGGCTTCCAACTCCGCCACCTTTGCATTGTTGGGTGCGAAGAAAGGATTGGTGGGCACATCAGCCCAGGATGAAAAAGGAATTTCCACTTCGCCAACCTGGGTCATGCAACCACGAACCTGGACGCCCATGTTGATGCTCAGCCATTTTTTGGCGATTGCACCGGCCGCCACCATGGGTGCAGTCATTCTTGCAGAAGACCGGCCACCGCCCTTGTAATCGCGGATGCCATACTTGTGCCAATAGGTGTAATCAGCATGGCCCGGCCGGAAGGTGTCCATGATGTTGCCGTAGTCTTTGCTGCGCTGGTCCTGGTTGCGGATCAGCAGACCAATTGGCGCACCGGTGGTGATGCCTTCGAAGACACCAGACAGGATTTCAACCTGGTCGGCCTCCTGGCGCTGGGTAACATGGCGTGAGGTGCCTGGCTTGCGGCGATCAAGGTCAGCTTGCAGGTCAGCTTCATTCAACGGCAACCCGGGTGGGCAACCATCCACCACGCAACCGATCGCAGGCCCATGGCTTTCCCCAAAATTACTGACCACAAAAAGGCGACCCAGGCTGCTTCCGGACATGCGTGTCTACTCGTTAGGCAAAACAGTATTTTATCGGATTATCCGGCCCCTTAGCAGCACTGGAGCTAGGCTTGGACATTTGACAACAGTGCGTTGCCCAATTGATGACCCAGTGCATGCCCGCTGGAGAAAGCATCCTCAACCCGAGCACCGGTCAGCCAGTCGCCGCAGGCGCCCAGTAGATCGCGCTGGTTGAAATAACATTGAATACCCACCGGGTTGACCGGCAGGGAGTACAGCCAGCGGTGGGCTGTAAGGGAAATCGGGTCTTCCAACAGTTGACCGGTCACATTGCTGAATACGTCCAGCAGGAGTTTACTTGCCTCGGCAGGTGAATACTCCTGGTGCAGCCTGGACCAGTCCGCAGTGGCCTGCAGCACCCAGCGTTCTCCGGATGCACGGCCGGGCTTCGAGGAATCCCGGCAAATCCAACCTAGCGGACTGTCCGCCACGAACGCTCCGTCATAATTCACCTTGACCGACTCCCGGGGAGTCAGCATCACCGACCAGGTGACACTGGATTTCACACCTGAGGCCATTGTCGCCAACTCGGGGCAGATTTCCAGAAAAAGGGGCACGACCTGTTCGGCCGGTATTGCACAGGCAACCGCATGAAAACCGCTTTCCACCCTTACACTGCCATCAGCCTGGTGAAGCGTGAGCTGATAAAGACCCTGTGACCGACCCACACTGGCCACCCTGCACTGCAACCTCACATCGAGATCCTGAGCCATGAATCGACCAAGACTGGCCATGCCGGGTGTACCCACCCACCTGTTGGTGCTGGCTGGGTGGGGTGTTGCCACACCATAGGCCAGGTTGACAACCAATCCATGCCATGGAGCAACCGCACCCGATTCACGGGCCTGGCCGATCAGATCAACAAAGGCCGGGGTAGAGGCCTGAAAATACTGGGTGCCATGATCGAAACCCAGTGGCGGATTGACATCACGGTCAATCCATCG
>DASUDJ010000289.1:0-3010 GCA_036275635.1 Limnobacter sp.
TTCGGTGTAGAGCCAGACAGTTTCAGAACCTGGCCTTCGGTTTCCAGGTTCAGGTCTTTCAGGTTCGCAATTGTTTCTGCTGCCTTGCCGGTGACCGCCACGGTAATGACACGGGCCATGCTTGCACCCCGGTCCCAGATCAGCAGGGATGTTGAACCCGCTTTCAGGCCGGTGACCAGCACCCCGGCGCTTTTTCCGCCGCGGTCGGTGGGCTTCAGCACGGTGACGGATGCAATCGAAGGGTCACCCACCGAGACCCGGGCGGGCAGCGCTGGCAGGTTGACCACTTTCTGAAAGCCGGTGCTCAGGGTGAGAACAAACGGGGCCGCGGGTGCGGGGCTTGTACCTGATGCCGCTGCCTGTGCAGCCACGCGGGCCGGAAGGCTGAGACTGACTGCAGTCAGCAGAATGCCGGCCAAAGCCAGGCTGTTGAATCGTTTCTTGTTGTTGTTCATCGAGCTGCTTCCCGGCTGGTTTCTCCACCCCTTATCACTTCCACGGTGACAGGCTCGGAGGCCCGCTGAGTGGGGTTGGCGTTGGTGGGCTTCCTGTTGTCCCTGTTGTCTTTCACGCCTGGCAACATCGCATTGTTGAGCGAAGTGCCTGCATAGGCCTTGTCACTGGCAGTCAGTTCCACCGGGGGCATGTTCGTTGCGGGCTTGCCGGCTGCAGTTTTCGGAATGATTGGTTTCAGCACATTTTCAGGCGCAGGAAACTTGCTGGTGTCCGGCACTTCCTCTTCTTCCGGATTCCTCAGCACCACGAACAGTTCGCCCTGCACCTGGGCAATTGCCAGTGTGTTCACTTCGGCCGTGGGCACCTCCACCATCATGGCTTTCAGGCGGATCTGCCGGTTGTTCACATCCTTTTCGTCTGCAGGGGCGGCCTCGGGTGCATTCACCATCTGTGAGCCCACCGAAAGTACACGCACCCTCGGCATCACCAGCCTTGAGACTGTCTCAGGAATATCCCGCGAGTTGGACTGGAAAATGGAAAACACGTCCACATAATCGCCCGCCTTGATCTTCGCGGTTGAGCCATTGTTTTCATCCAGCTTCAGGGCGAAAGCGCGATACCCATCCCGCACCTCTGCCGCCACTGCGCCTGATTCAAAATACTGGCTGGTGACCGGCAGGCCCTTGCCGATATTGAACACAGGCTTTTTGCCGATCACATCACCAATGTCCGTGAATGCACCCTTCGGTGCAATTGCAAATTTTTCCACCTTCAGCATGTCGGGCGTCACCGGTTTGCCGAAAGGAATTTCCGTCGCGCTGACCACCACCGGAAAGCGCTCAATCTCGGTTTTGATGGCTTCTCCGCCCTTGCGTGCATTCTGGCCGGACAGGAAGGCCATCACCATGAAAATCAGGCCGACTCCCAACAGCAGCAGGGCGAATATTTTTGTTTTTCCTGACATGTTGCGAGGGGCTCCCGATTTGTTATATGGCGTTGGTGTTCTGATAAAGCACCACAGCAGTGGCACTGAGTTGGGCAGGAAACAGGGTGTCTGAAAAAGGAATACTGGCCAGGAATGGGTTTTCCGCAATATTGAAAAATCCCCGGAATTCCAGGCAGCTCAAGGTTGGATTGCCACCGGTTCCCAGGGCGTTTCCGCAGGCGGCCGCACCACCCAGTTGCTGGCTTGAAAAACTGAAGCCCGCCGGGTAAAACGCGGCGGGCAGGGAATTCAACAGCAACTGTCTTGCAGCGGTTTCGGGGTTGGCCGTGCTGCTCGCCACTGAAACAGCCCTCGCGCCTTGTGACACGGCAGAACTGAGGGAGTGTTGCACCAGGAACAGCAGGCTGTAACCCACGATTGCAAAAACCACTGTCAGGATTACCGGCAGCATCAGTGCAAGTTCAACAAGCTGTGCACCGCGCTGCCTTGTGGAAGCCGGGGCGAATTCAGCGGAAAGAACCTGTAAGCCTGGGTTCATGGATTTTGCAGGGGAATTGAAACTGATCAGGTTCCAGTCAGCGCGTTGACAATGTTGCCGAATGCAGTGTCGAGTCCCCCACCCAGGGTGGCAAAACCAGCCACGGCCAGGGCAACTACCAGGGCTGCGATCACAGCATATTCAATCAGTGAGGCACCGTCTTCCTTGCGCTTCAGTACCAATTGTTTGCGGGTTGTTTTCATCATGATGTTCACTCCTGTTGGGGAAACTTAAGTCGATGTCTTTAACACCCCCATCTTAGGGGTGCTCCATTTGGATCAAAATCAGGATCAGAACCCTAATTGCACCTTCTATTCATAATTTTGAACCCAAGGACCACAGTAATCCTAGGTTTTTTCACCCATTCTGATTACACCTTGTGAGTTAGGATAGTAAACCAAGTCGGTGACTCATTCATTGTTACCCTTTGAAACAATTTGGCTTTGGTGAATATTTGATGCAAAAGACCCACTTACCCCGTGCCCTGATTGGTCCACTGCATGCCCTGTTGGGCGTGGTGACGGGTGGGGTTCCCCAGGCAAAGGAGCCGGGCCGGGCCAGGCGACCCTATGACCGCTCCCGTGAAATCACCCAGAAGGCCTGTGCAAAGGCAGCGGCCGTGTCTGGCAGCCTGGCCTTGCCGGTGGGCCCGCTTGGCATGCTGACCGTGCTGCCCGACCTGGTGCTGGTCTGGCGTATCCAGGCGCAGATGGTGGTGGACATTGCAGCGGCCTTCGGCCATGAAAAACCACTGACTGAAGAGGACCTGGCCACCTGCCTGTTCAGCCATGTGGCGGGAACTGCAGTGCGTGAATTTGAAAAATCCATTCCTATTGAACAGACCCCCCAGTCGGGCAATTTCATGCTCGACATGCTGGACAATGTGACCCGCAGCGGCGGGCGTGATGTCGCCCTGAGGGTGACCCGACAGGTGGGCCAGGCTCTTGTGCAGCGCTTTGCAAAGCGCACAGTGTCCAGGCTGATGCCACTGGCTGGTGCTGCCATCGTGTCGACCTATGCCGCCCTGGACACCAAGGAAGTGGCACGAACTGCAGTCGAAATGTTTTCCG
>DASUDJ010000290.1:0-2180 GCA_036275635.1 Limnobacter sp.
GCCGGGCCTTCGCCAATCATGATGTCGATTTGGTAGTCCTCTAGTGCCGGGTAAAGTATTTCCTCCACCACGGGCGACAACCGGTGGATTTCATCAATGAACAGCACATCATTGGCTTCCAGGTTGGTCAGCAGGGCAGCCAGGTCTCCGGGCCGTTCCAGCACCGGTCCAGAGGTTTGCCGCAGGTTCACGCCCATTTCACGGGCCAGGATGTGGGCCAGGGTGGTTTTGCCTAGGCCGGGTGGGCCGAACAGCAGCACATGGTCCAACGCCTCTTTCCTGGCACGGGCAGCGGCAATGAAAATATCCAGTTGGTCGCGGATTTTCTGCTGGCCCACATATTCATCCAGGTGTTTTGGACGCAGGGCCCGCTCGAAAGCTTCCTCGGCGGCGGTTGTCTTGGCGGGGCTGATCAGGCGATCGGGTTCAATCATTTCGCAGTTTTCCTCAGCCCTTGGACAGGTTGCGCAGGGCCAGCTTCAGGCCATCGGTCACGGTGGTGCCTTCAGGCAGGCCTTTGCAGGCCAGTGCGGCTTCCTTGTCAGAATAACCCAGTGCGCACAAGGCCTGCACAATTTCGCTCTGGCTGTCGGTGGGCGCAGCAAAGCCTTCAGCCATGGTGGCTGTGCCACCCAGTGCCACAATCTGGCCTTTCAATTCCAGAAGCAGGCGCTCTGCGGTTTTTTTGCCGATGCCCGGAATTTTCACCAGGCGTGCGGTTTCCTGGCTTTGTACGGCCAGCAGAAAATCATTGGTTGAGATAGAAGAAAGGATGGCCAGCGCCGTGCGCGGACCAATGCCTGACACCTTGATCAACGTCTTGAACAGGTTCTTTTCCGCTGCATTCTGAAAGCCGTAGAGCGTGTGCGCATCTTCCCGAACCACCAGGTGGGTAAGCAAAGTGCAGCTGGCATTGATTTCCGGCAGGTTGAACAGGGTGCTCATGGGCACCTGCAATTCATAGCCCACGCCCTGCACATCCACCAGCACCCAGGGTGCATTCTTTTCCAGCAAAGTGCCTTTCAGGCGACCAATCATTGCAGCATCTCCACACTGTTTTTTTGCACAGTAAGCTGCAACCGATTATACGCGAAGGTGTTTTATTTCCAGCTGGTGCGGCCGTTTCGGGTGCGGGTTTTGAACAGGCTGGTAGGAAGGTCTTTCGCCGCCAGCGCCCCCAGCAGCTTGCTGCTTTGTGCATGAGTGAGTGCAGCGGCCAGCGCATCGGCTGCGTCTGCGGAAGGGTGGGCGGGCAGCTTCAGCAGCCGCTTCACCATTTCCTGCACCTGTTCCTTGTTGGCCTTGCCATGGCCCACAATGGCCTGCTTGATTTGCAGGGCGGTGTATTCAGTCACTGCCAGCTTGCTGTGGGTTAGGGCGGTGAGTACTGCACCACGGGCCTGGCCCAGCAGCAGCGTGGATTGCGGGTTCACATTCACGAACACCTTTTCAACCACGGCAACCTGGGGTTTGTACAGGTCGGCCAATTCGCACAGGCCGGAAAACAGGGTATGAAGCCGGTCGGGCAGGGAGGCATCGGAACTGGAGCGGATCACACCGCTTGCCACATACACCTGCTGGCTTTCAAGCACGTCCACCACGCCGTAGCCGGTGATGCGGAGGCCAGGGTCAATGCCAAGGATACGCATTACCGAGATGGGACCAAGCGGCAAGCCCGCAATGCAGGCTGAGGAGCGGGGCGCGGCAAAGGGGCGGATATTGCCCCTTTGGCCGTCACATCAATGGCGGAAATGGCGAACACCTGTGAGCACCATCACGATGTTGCGCTCATCTGCAGCTGCAATTACTTCATCATCCCGCATGGAGCCACCGGGCTGAATCACACAGCTTGCGCCGGCATCCACCACCACGTCCAGTCCATCGCGGAAGGGGAAGAAGGCGTCCGAAGCCACGGCGCTGTCAGCCAAGGTAAGGCCGGCATTCTGCGCCTTGATGGAGGCAATGCGGGCGGAATCCACCCGGCTCATCTGGCCGGCACCCACGCCCATGGTCATGCCGTCCTTGCAGAACACAATTGCATTGCTTTTCACGAACTTGGCACAGCGCCAGGCGAACATCAGGTCGCTCCACTGCTGCTCGGTAGGCTGGCGCTTGCTGACTACGCGGATTTCACCTTGCTGAACATTGCGCTCGTCCGGGCTTTGCACCAACAGGCCTCC
>DASUDJ010000291.1:0-4498 GCA_036275635.1 Limnobacter sp.
GCAGACCACTGCACCTGCGGTGCTTCGCAATGCACAAGACGGCCCCACAATTCAGTGCCCTCCAGCCTTTCACGGATTGAGCGCAGGCGAGCCATGCTTTCGGGATGACCAAGGCCAGGATTGTGAAGAGTGCAATCAGAATGGGAAATAAAGGCAGTGGTCATGTTTTCAGGCAGGCTGGCAAGGCTGGGGCTGGGTTATAGTTGGCACAGCAACCAATGCAGATGCGCCAGAAACGGCCAAGCCCGGTTGCCTAAATCTTTCTACACTCCTGCCGGACATGCTGACTCCTTTCCTGAACACCCGACGTTTTGCCGTAGCCGCCTTTCTTTTTATTGTAATCACCACCCTGCTGTGTGCTCAAGCTGCACTTGCGGGAAAACCCCAGCCGGTCAACTTTCAGAATCACCCTCAAGCCATGGCCATGGCACAACGTCTGCAGGCAATTGAGGGTATTCCTGCACAGGAAACACTGAAGCTACTTGAACAGGCGGAACTTCTGCCAGCCGTGGTGCAAGCTGTGAAGCCACCAAAATCAAAGGCAGTGCGGAATTGGGACACCTACCGAAGCCGCTTTGTGGAGCCCCTCCGCATTCGAAAGGGCATTGAATTCTGGGAGGCCAATTCTGATGTGCTGAAACAGGCCCATGCAATTTATGGCGTTCCGGAAGAGGTCATCGTGGCGGTCATTGGCGTGGAAACCATTTACGGTCAGCACATTGGCAACTACCGGGTGCTGGACTCCCTGGCTACCCTGGCATTTGCCTACCCTGCCGGGCAGAAAGACCGCTCGGAGTTTTTCCTGAAAGAACTGGAAGCATTCATTGCCCTGTGCCACAAGACGCACCTGGATGCGCTGGAGGTGAAAGGATCCTATGCAGGCGCGATTGGCCTGGGGCAGTTCATGCCCAGTTCATGGAGCAATTTTGCAGTGGATGGAGACGGCGACAAAATCGTGGACCTGTTCCACAGCCGCAAGGATGCAATCTATAGCGTGGCAAATTTTCTGAAAGTACATGGCTGGGAGCCCGGCAAGGCCACCCGCATTCCTGTAGAAATTGAACATACAGACAAGCTGCCTGAATTGCTGGCACCGGACATCGTGCCCACATTCACCCCCGCCATCATGCAGGAAAAGGGCCTGAAGCTTCAGGGAACTGCCTTGCCGGATGAGAAGCTGGCCCTGATTGAACTGGTGCGCGGTGAAGCGGAGCCCGCATACGTGGTGGGCGGGCATAATTTCTACGTGGTGACCCGCTACAACCGCAGTTCATTCTATGCAAATGCGGTGCTGGAGTTGAGTGAGGCATTAAGGTTGAGGAAGTCAACTTCAAATTGATACGCCTAATTTGGAGCCTGATAATACCAATGGGCATCTCGGAATTGGTAATCCACTGAATAGAGGGCAGGTTCCTGGCCCGTACCTGTGCGGTATATCTCGTAGGTGAGTTTCAGGATTTTCTTTCCACCCTCAGTGATGAACTCAGCTTCTTTAGCCCAAGCCTCATGATCAGGCCAATAATCATGCGGTGTTGCGATGCGAAAGACTGAATGCTTCGTGCCCTCGACCATCTCGATGTAAACGAATGGAGCGTGGGGAGAATCCAGTTGTATAACGGATAAATAACCAGTATCTACAAGATCGAAAGTTTTTGAAAACTGATTGGATAGCTTTGCCCGAGACCATTCAGTTTCATCAAAATTTACGGCGTAGGCTTGGGTGGAGTGATTGTAAGGTCTGTAAAACCCATGGTTTTCCAACATTGCCTCACCAAAGACTTCAAAGTATTTGTCCTCTTCCCAAGTTGTGCCGTTCCAGACAATAAGACATGCACATGCGGGTATCACTGATTGAGGAATCAACACTCCTAGAACTTCAGGGCCAAATGAGATTGCCTGCACCTTGTCAGTTGAACACTGCTTGGTGATGTTGGGCAATTTCTCATGGATTACAGAACCTAGTTGTTTGGCAGACAGCGGGAAATGAATTGCGAAGAGCAACACGAGAAAGCAAGCAAAAATGTTATGTTTCATTTTATGCCTGGTTCCTTCACCGACTGAATCGTTGATAGGCTTGCTCCAATTTTTCATCATATTGGTTCTGCCTGTAGTTCGGACCATTGTAAGAATTTGCAAACGCGCTCCAATCGCGGATGCGTAATAAGCGATCAAGCTTTCTGCTTTTTACATAACGAACAAAAGCCAACAGGTGCTCTCCTTCGTTTTGAAACATGGCTGCCACCATTTCGTCCACACCGTCGAAACCACAAAGTTTGTAGTTCAAACCCAAAATCTGGAAGGCGCCCCATGAACAGGATTGAAGGGCTGCTGACCTATCCAATGCGCTGGCTACCTCGAGCTTTTCATATGGCGTACCTCCCTTGCCATACAACGATCTGTTCCATTTCTTCGATGAAATCCAAGGGAATGCTTCATCGTATTTCTGCTGAGTAAAACGGGAAAATAAATGAGGCTCGAAAAGAATGACGGGGCGCCCTTGGGTATCAAAACCCTGCCCGTTGGACTCTACCGCTGCAACAGCCTTCACTACAGGCAACTCAATATTGAGAATGCCCGCAGCTCGTTCAAAGTCTGTGGGCTGCATGGCCCTTCCGCTCCCGCCAGGAGGCAATCGCAGCATGTCTTTCGGAGCCCAACAACCATTGGGGGTTTGAGATAGCTTTATGGCGGTGCCTTCATTCGGGGCAACCAGCCCTGTGGGTGTCATTCCTAGAAAACGACCCTGAAAATAGTCAATGGCGGCAGCGGTTTTAGGGCTGTAAACGCCATCTACAGGCAAGACTATTTGAGCATTGCATTTGTTGAGGCGCTCTTGCACCCACACCACATCAGATAATTGATTCGCACCACCACGGCCCACAGATTTCGAAATCACGAAGGTTGTTTCCTGGACTTGATCTTTCTAAGCGATTAAGCCTACAGAACATACGCCAGGGGGTACAAAATCAGGCTGGTTTCACCCTAAACAGGGAACACACCGGTCGACAGGTATCGGTCACCCCGGTCACACACGATGAATACAATCGTGGCGTTTTCGACTTCTTCAGCAATTTTCAGGGCGATGTGGGCAGCACCCGCGGCTGAAATGCCGCAGAAAATACCTTCTTCCGCAGCCAGCCTGCGGGCCATTTCTTCGGCCTCCGCCTGGGTGACCTGCACCACCCGGTCAACCCCTTCAGGCTTGAAAATCCGTGGAAGGTATTCCTGCGGCCACTTTCGGATGCCGGGAATCTGCGAACCCTCACTGGGCTCCGCGCCGATGATCTGCACATTCGGATTTTGAGCTTTCAGGTAGCGGGATACGCCCATGATGGATCCGGTGGTGCCCATGGCGCTGACAAAATGAGTCACCTGGCCCGCCGTATCGCGCCAGATTTCCGGACCGGTGGTTTCGAAGTGCGCCAGTGGATTGTCTTCATTGGCGAACTGGTCGAGTATCACGCCCTTGCCTTGGTCGCGCATCTGCTCGGCCAGGTCGCGGGCGTATTCCATGCCGCCCTTCTGTGGAGTCAGGATGATTTCCGCACCGAAAGCCCGCATGGTTTGCCGGCGTTCAATGCTGAGGTGTTCCGGCATGATCAGCACCATCTTGTAACCACGAATGGCAGCAGCCATGGCCAGTGCAATACCGGTGTTGCCGGAAGTGGCTTCAATCAGGGTGTCGCCGGGCTTGATGGTGCCACGCGCCTCAGCATGGCGGATCATGGAAATTGCGGGCCTGTCTTTAACCGACCCGGCTGGGTTGTTACCTTCCAGCTTGCCCAGGATCACATTGCCACGGGCAGTATTGGCTGCGCCGGGGAGGCGTTGCAGTTGCACCAGGGGGGTGTTGCCAATGGTGTCTTCAATCGTGAGGTATTTCAAGGCCGGATCACTTTCAACAGGGTAATCCGGCTATTTTACTTCGGCTGGAGCATGTGTGCCCGCGCGGCGTGTTTATTGGGTGCCTGCTCAGCGAGGATGTATGACCCCGTCCCTCAGCGCCGGGTGATGCGGAATCCACTGGGGCAACAGCGAGGCGATGATCATGGTGAACAGGCCCAGCACCATTCCCAGCAACTGGGGAGGCCAGATTTCGCTGGGGAAGAAGTTCTTCGCGATCAGCCAACTGCTGACGCCCACGATGATGGAGCACACAGCTCCCTGCGAGGTGGCACGTTTCCAGTACAGGCCAAACACCAAGGGTACAAATGCCGCCGCCAAGGTGATTTCATACGCACTTTCCACCATCTCGAAAATCGAGGACTCACTGTTCATTGAAAAAGCCACCACGATGAGGGTGAACACGAACACGGAGATGCGCATGGTCAACAGCAGCGCCTTGTCACTCATCTTTGGATAGATTGCTTTCACAATGTTTTCCGAGAAGGCCACCGAGGGAGCCAGCAGGGTTGCGCTGGATGTACTCATGATGGCAGAAAGCAGCGCGCCGAAAAACACGATTTGAGCAAACACCGGCGTGTGATTCAACACCAGG
>DASUDJ010000292.1:0-2080 GCA_036275635.1 Limnobacter sp.
CGGGAAGGGGGGATCAACCAGGACAGCCGCAGGAAACTGAAGCAGGTTTACCACCTGGCGCAGTTCATTGAGCCTTTGATCAAGGAGGTGCGCGCCGAACAGGAAGGCCGGCTGTACCTGGTGGATCATGGGGCAGGCAAGTCCTACCTTGGGTTCATCCTTTACGACCTGTTCATTCGGCAGGATGCAGAGGGCGCCGTGGTGGCTGGCGTGGAAACGAGGCAGGATCTCGTAGACAAATCGGCTCGGCTGGCAGCCGACCTGGGTTTCAGCAAGGGCATGCGGTTCGTCAACCTGCCGGTTGCCCAGGCCACTGAGCATCCTGACCTGCCCGATGCGGTGGACATCGTCACCGCCCTGCATGCCTGCAACACGGCCACTGATGATGCAATTACTTTCGGTTTGAAAAAGCAGGCCCGCTTCATGGCATTGGTGCCCTGTTGCCAGGCAGAGGTGGCTACCCACCTGCGAAAGGTGAAATCAAGCCAGCTTGGAAAATCAAGCCTGGTAGAAATGTGGCGTCACCCCTTGCACACACGGGAATTTGGCAGCCAGTTGACGAATGTGCTGCGATGCCTGCAACTGGAAGCGCATGGCTACCAGGTCACCGTCACAGAACTGGTGGGGTGGGAACATTCCATGAAAAACGAACTGATCATAGCCAGAAAGCACCAGAAATCCAATCCGAAAGCAGCCAGACGCTTGTTGGACATGCTGCAGGACCTGGGGCTGGATGGTGAAGAGGGCCTGGTGAAGCGGTTTCATGTGCCGCAGTGACAGTCAATAACTGTTGTAGCAGCTGCTTTGCAGCAAGTCAGCTCTCCTGCCTGTTGCCCAGCCCCTGCCATTCATTGCGTTTCACATCGGGCAAGCCCAGCAGTTGCAGTGCATGCAGGGCCGTGTCGGCCACCATGGCATCAATACTGGCAGGCCGCTGGTAGAGGGCAGGAACGGGTGGCATCACAATGCCGCCCATCTCGGTGACACTGACCATGTTGCGCAGGTGGGCCAGGTTCAAGGGTGTTTCCCGCGGCAGAATCACCAGCCTGCGCCGTTCCTTCAGCACCACGTCGGCTGCACGGGTAATCAGGTTATTGGAAAGACCGGTGGCCACTGCAGCCAGGGTGTGCATGGAGCAGGGTGCGATCACCATGCCCATGGAAGGATAAGACCCGCTGGCAATGCAGTTTCCCACTGATTTTGGCGAATGCACCACATGTGCCTTGGCTTCCACTTCTTCCTTGCTGAGGTCGCTTTCACTGCTCAGCGTCAACCAACCGGATGATGAAATCACCAGGTGGATTTCGGTGTCGCCGCGTGCTTTCAGCAAATCAAGGATTTTCAGACCGTACAATGCACCGCTTGCGCCGGTGATGGCCACTGTGACGGACTGTTTGAAGGCGGTGGAATGGGTGCTGCTCAAGGGAATCGCCTGAAAAAAGGCCGCAACACGGGCTGCGGCCGACCTGATTGATCTAAGTGATGGCCTGGATTCTGACCGTGGCGCCGATTACTCGGACTTTGACGAAGTGTTGGCTGCAGCGATCAGGGCTTGCAGTTCACCACTCTGGTACATCTCGGTCATGATGTCGCAGCCACCCAGGAACTCACCGTTCACATACAACTGGGGAATGGTGGGCCAGTTGGCGTATTCCTTGATGCCCTGGCGGATTTCCGGATCGTCCAGCACATTCACCGTGACCACCTTTTCTGCTTCACAGGCCTTCAGGATCTGGATGGCCCGGCCGGAAAAGCCGCACATGGGGAACTGGGCTGTTCCTTTCATGAACAAGACCACTGGGTTGCTGGTGACTGTTTCGTGAATGGAATCGCGAACGCTCATAAAACTTCCTTTCAAATGAATGAATTGCAATATCCATAAGTGTAATGGATATGGGTGTGAAACGCTCGTTTTCAATGCCCGGGGGCACACTTACGACCAGGCTATATGCGTGCGAACACGAACCGGGGGGTGCCAGCCAGGTCGGGAAGGCCTTGCACCTGTACGTAGGGTGCCCGGGAAAACAGCGCCTTGACTGCATCCTGCTGGTTGTAGCCATGCTCCACCAGCACGCCGCCA
>DASUDJ010000293.1:0-3100 GCA_036275635.1 Limnobacter sp.
CACTGTTTGAAAAACTTCTTGGGGAAGAAAGCATGGCCGGACTACCGCCGATTCCACTGTCCATCCTGATGCTGCTGGTCAGCAATGTGTTCATGACTTTTGCATGGTATGCACACCTGCGTGATCTGAGCCAGAAACCCTGGATCGTGGCTGCACTGGTCAGTTGGGGTGTGGCCTTGTTTGAATACCTGTTCCAGGTGCCAGCCAACCGGATTGGTTACACGGTGCTGTCTGTGGGGCAGTTGAAGGTGATGCAGGAAATCATCAGCCTGAGTGTTTTTGTACCTTTTGCCGTGTTTTACATGAAAGAGCCGCTGAAGCTGGACTATCTCTGGGCCGGCCTCTGCCTGGTGGGCGCTGCCTATTTCATGTTCAGGGACAAGCTTTGAAACCCTGTTGCGTTTCACTGATCTGCAAATTGAAGCGGGTCATGAACAGCTGTATGGCACGTGTGAATTTCTGTCCCTGGCCTCCCTTCTCAACCGCCTGTATCCTGCCGCAGGCCTGCTGTTCAAGACGTGCCGGCCATTCCTCTTCCGAAGATTGCACAATCACCGGCGTGTGCCGGCAGTATTCAAGCAGGAAGCGGGCTGTGTTTTCGGCTTTTGAGTCGCTCAAGTTCAGATCGGAAATCAGCAACTGACAATTTTCTGGCCATGCTTTCAGTTGGGCCAGGCTGCGAAAGTAGCGAACCTGCGCCTTGTCCTGCAGCAGGCGGTCCAGGTGGCTTTCAAGGACGAAGCGGTGCACCTCGAAATCTTCAAGGCAGAATATGACAGGTTTCATGCTTTTTTATCGGATGGGGTTCTTCACACCATGCTACGGGATGAGAACCTGATCTTTAAAACAGCAGGACTCTTCATCCCTCGGAAGGGGGTGGCCAATCGCTTGAATTCAAGCGGTTTTGCCTGCTTCATCCCCGTATCCGGGCACTTACAGCGGAACGTTCACAGGCGTAAATTGAACACATGCAGATGGATGCAGATGATTGATCGGGAGAGGATCTTGAAAGCAGCCCAGACAATGGCAGTGGGTTTGATGTTGCAGGTGTGCAGCGGCCTTGCCCAGTCGGCTGCCACTGACAGTGACCTGCCCGTGTGGCTGCAGGAAAGGTTCGAGCCGGTGCACTACGACCTGACCCGCATGGTCGACAACACGGCCCGCAACCTGGACCAGTTCTTTGGAACCGAGGAAAGCCTGTTTGTGGAAAACGAATCCTTCATGCGCCTTGGGCTGACCAGTCGCTTTCAGCCTGGCGAGTCCAAGCTCGATCCCAGCCTGCGTTTCAAGATCGACATGCCCACCACCCAGGAAAGATTGCGGCTGATTGTCGAAAGCGATATTGAAGAGCCCTTGGGGCGGTTATCCGAACAGGGAATCCGGCCGGAGCGGGGCGGCCAGCGATTCGACACCAACAATTCCGCTGTCGGCCTGGAGCAGCGCTTTGACAAAAACCCTGCAGAGGGCTGGGTTCAGGGCCTGGGTGCAGGCGTGAAATTCGGCACACCACTTGATCCATATGTGCGCTATTCAGCAGTCCGCCAGTGGAATTTCAGTGAAAGCCGGTGGCAGATCAATTCAGGCAACCGGGTTACCCAATTCAACCAGCGAGGCCTCCAGCTGCGCACCAGCCTGGACATAAACCGCCCGCTGAGTGAAAACACCACCCTGCGTTTCCAGACCTATGCGGAGCACGAGGAAAGGCGTGGCACTGCGGTGTTTTCCCAGACTGCAGAGATCAACAAGGTGCTGGATGCGCGCACTGTGCTGCGTTATTCACTGATCGTGGTGGGTGAGGACAAGGGCGAGAACACGATCAAGGATTATATTTTGCAGGCTTTTTACAGGCGGGACATACACAAGAACATCCTGTTTTTTGACATTGTTCCTGAAGTGCATTTCCCAACCGAGGGAAACCAGGACCCTTACCTGGCATTGACTTTCAGGCTGGAAGCCTTCTTTCGCGGTAACTTCAGTCGCAGTCGTTGATGCAGTTTTTCCAGGTGTTTTTTAATCCCGGTTACCTCAAATTTTTCCTGTCTGAACCAGGCTTGTCAGAGAGTTGTCAGAAAGCCGCCTCATAGTCAGGTGATCATTCATGCAAATTGAGTGAATTCACAAACAATTGGGGACATAAATTATGGCGGGTACAAAAGAAGCAGCTCGTCCAATGACAGCCGAGGAAAGAAAGGTAATTTTCGCCTCGTCATTGGGAACGGTTTTTGAGTGGTACGACTTTTATCTGTATGGTTCACTGGCAGCAATCATTGCCAAGCAGTTCTTCTCGGGGCTGGATCCCACATCCGGTTTCATTTTTGCGTTGCTGGCTTTCGCAGCCGGTTTCATTGTTCGCCCGTTCGGCGCGCTGGTGTTCGGTCGCCTGGGTGACATGATTGGCCGCAAGTACACTTTCCTGGTCACCATCCTGTTGATGGGCGGCTCCACATTCATCGTGGGTATCCTGCCGACCTATGCCTCCATTGGCGTGGCTGCACCGATCATCCTGATCGTGCTGCGCATGTTGCAGGGCCTGGCACTGGGTGGTGAGTATGGCGGTGCTGCAACCTATGTGGCCGAGCATGCACCAAACGGCAAGCGCGGCGCCTACACAGCATGGATTCAAACCACGGCGACACTGGGCCTGTTCCTGTCACTGATCGTGATCCTGAGCACGCGTACCATCCTGGGTGAAGATGCATTTGCGGATTGGGGCTGGCGCGTTCCGTTCCTGCTGTCCATCATCCTGCTGGCCATTTCAGTGTGGATTCGACTGGCGATGAATGAATCTCCAGCCTTCAAGAAAATGAAGGAAGAGGGCAAGACATCCAAGGCCCCGCTGACAGAATCCTTCGGTCAATGGAAAAACCTGAAAGTGGTGTTGCTGGCCCTGTTCGGCCTGGTGGCCGGTCAGGCAGTCGTGTGGTACTCAGGCCAGTTCTATGCCCTGTTCTTCCTGACCAGCGTGCTGAAGGTGGACGCGGCCACGGCCAACATCCTGATCGCCATTGCGCTCATCGTCGGCACGCCCTTCTTCGTCGTCTTCGGCGCCTTGTCGGACAAGATTGGCCGCAAGCCCATCATCATGGGCGGCCTGCTGCTG
>DASUDJ010000294.1:0-5417 GCA_036275635.1 Limnobacter sp.
ATGGCCTGAGACTGTCAGGTGGGCAGCGCCAGCGCATTTCAATTGCCCGTGCATTCCTGAAAAACGCACCCATCCTGATCCTGGACGAGGCCACCTCTGCGCTTGATTCAGAGGCAGAAAGGGAAGTGCAGGAAGACATGGAACGCCTGCGCCATGGCCGCACTACACTGGTGATTGCCCACAGGCTTTCGACCCTGACCACGGCAGACTTCATCATTGTGCTCGACCAAGGTAAAGTGATTGAGCAAGGCACACACAGTGAACTGTTGGCCCTACAAGGCAAATATCATTATTTACACACAATACAGAATAAAAATTCGGAGTAAGGAATTAAACTAATGCCTGGCCTCGAATACACGGGGCCACTGCATGATTCCCTTTGCGTGGGCGGTCAGCGGTTTATTGTCCTGTTGATTCCTGCTCTCGATGCATTCTCATCCTGTTGTCCAATATCGGCCCGACATTGACGGCCTGCGCGCAATTGCAGTACTGATTGTCGTGTTCTATCACGCCTTTCCGCAGGCTTTGCCCGGCGGCTTCGTGGGTGTCGATCTCTTTTTTGTAATTTCCGGTTTCCTGATCACGGGCATCATCCTGCGGGAACAGGTCGCCGGAAATTTCACTGTGCGCCGTTTTTACTCGCGGCGTATAAAACGCATTTTTCCTGCACTGCTGCTGGTGCTGGTGTTCTGCCTCGGCGTGGGCTGGCTTGCATTGACGCATGATGAGTACAAGCAGCTTTCAAAACACACTGGCGCCAGTGCCCTGTTCATCAACAATTTCGTGCTCTGGCGTGAGTCAGGTTATTTTGACAACCCTGCGGAAACCAAGCCCCTGCTTCACATGTGGTCCCTGGCCGTGGAAGAGCAGTTCTACATGGCCTGGCCGCTGCTTTTGCTGGGCATCAGGCGAGTCACGGAAAAACTGGTGCCTGTTCTTCTGTTTCTGATTGCAGCTTCATTGGCTTATGGTGTGTGGCTGATTCAAACCAACCCGACAGGTGCATTTTATTCTCCGCTGGGCCGCTTCTGGGAGTTGGCGGCTGGTGGCCTGCTTGCCTGCCTGTTCTACAGGAATGAAACCTCAGGTCAACCGAAGATAAAGCCTGAATTGATGGCTGTAACCGGTGTTGGCCTGTTGGTTGCTGCACTGGTCCTGGTTGACAAAAGCCGAGCCTTTCCTGGCCTTTGGGCGGTATTGCCAGTGGGTGCAGCATGCTGCCTTGTTGCCAGCCAGCAATCATCATTCAACAACAGGGTACTGGGCAATCGCGTACTGGTTGGGTTGGGCCTGATCAGTTACCCCCTGTACCTGTGGCATTGGCCCCTGCTGACCTTCGCCCGCATTTTCGAGGGTGGCACGCCAAGTGCAGGCACACGGCTTTCACTGGTGGCTGTCAGCTTGCTGCTGGCCTGGCTGACCTACCGTTTCGTGGAAAAGAATCTTCGCTTCAACAGGAATTCGCGACTTGTTGTGGGCAGCCTGCTGGCCACCATGCTGGCTGTCTTGCTTTTCAGTTACTACATACTGGCCAACAAGGGATTGCCATTCCGGCACCACAACAAGCTGAATGCCGATGCGCAAACCCTGGTAATTGGTGCAGACCGTGCTTCACACACCACGCAGTGTGGCCTCTCCAAGGCTGAATTCCCCGGCATGATCTGGTGCCTGCATGACAACAAGCAGCCTGCAGCAAATGCGGCTGTGCTGGGTGACAGCAAGGGGGAGGCCCTTTACTATGGCCTGTCCCGCGAGTCAGATTCCAATCGCAGCTGGTTGATGACAGGCCCGGTGAACTACCTGCATGTTCAGGACAACAGCATCGAACAAAAAGCCCTGAGGCGGGTCGTGGAAGACCCTGCAATCGAGTGGGTTGTGCTGGGCAACGCCCTGCGCGGCTTCACCGCCCTTGATAAAAAGACTGGCTATATTGCAGGCGACCTATCCGACAGCCAGGTAGATCAATGGGTGCAAAGCTACAGCCAACTGGTGGACCAATTGGTCGCTTCCGGCAAGAAAGTGGTGCTCGTGGTGGATCACCCCACGCTGCCTGATGCGAACAACTGCATCAGCGGTCCGCTTACTCCATTTGACCTGTTGAACAGGCTGGTTTACCGCCAGCCCAATCCACGTTGCACCATCCGCTACAGCGAGCATTTGCAGGGCACAGCCGCCTATCAGCGATTCATTGCGCGATTAAAGCTGGAAAGGCCGGCACTCCAGGTGTTTGATCCCGCAGCCTTGCTGTGCAATCTGAAGGAAGACACTTGCCGGGTTACGGAAGGAAACTCATTCCTTTACAGCTATGGCGACCATATTTCAGATTACGCCAGCTCGAAAATTGCAAAGGAAATACTGCCGCTGTTTCAGTGAGCGGTCTCAATCAGCCGGTCAACTGCGGCAATCACCACCTCGGTGGGAATGGCTTTCAGAAGCCGCGTGGTGTCATCGGTGTTGATGCTGTCCGGGTGGGGCAAAGGGCCATAGTCACCTGCATGAATCACGATGGCGTTGCTGGCCCAGGGGCGCCATTCCTGTACCCAGGAGGGCCCGAACAGCGCAACCTGCGGCACTTTCAGGGCGGCCGCCATGTGCATTGGGGCTGAATCAACCCCGACATAGAATTTGCACAGCTTCAGAAGCGCTGCCAACAGGGGCAGGCTCATCTGCCCGCCCACATTCACCAGCCTGGCGGAAGTACCAGTTTGTGCGCTGCGGGCCAGGCGCTCGATTTCAGCGGTCATGGCCACTTCCACTGGGTCTGGGCTGCAGGTCAGCACCACGTGCAGGCCTTTTTCAAGCAGGTGTTTCACCACTTCCGCGAACTTCTCGTCTTCCCAGCATTTGAAGGGCCAACGTGCGGCAGGGTGTATCAACACAAACGGGCTGTTCACGCCACGGTTGCTCAACAACTGGCGTGCCCTGTCCAGGTTTGCGTTGCCGGGGTACAGCACCATTTCACCGCTCACGCCTTTTGGATCAATGCCAAAGGCGCTGAGGCACAGCAGGTTCAGCTCCACCGCATGGGCCTGGCCACGGGGTGGTGGCACCACGCAGTGTGTAAAGCTGTTGTGCCAGAAGTCCTGCTTACGCTTTGAATACGCCATTTGCACCCGCACAGGTGCTGAGGAAAAACGGGCCACCAAGGCACCAATCCACTGGTCGGTCAGGTGCACCACTGCATCATAGCCGGTACGCCGTATGCGGAGCACCAGGCCCAGTTCTGCCTTCAGGCGAGCGAAGCCTTTCAGCTTGCGGTCTATGCAGAGCACTTCATTCAAATGCGGATTGTTCTGCAGCAGCGGGGTTGTTTCTTTGTAGATCAGGGTGTCCACCCGGACACCCGGAAAAAGCTCATGCAGCGCCTTGTATAGCGCAGTGGTCAGTAGAACGTCGCCGTGATGGCGCAGTTTGATCACCAGAATTTTTTGCAAAGCTGTCTGAACCTGTGTTGTTTAGAGTGGTTTCACGCCCCGGCGTGGCGGGCGCCGCATTACACTGCGACGTAATATACGGCGAATATAGACTGCCGCTCAAACCTAATTTCTTTTCTGATTCAAATGACCTGCATTTTCTTCTCTGAAAGTTCCAAAAACATCGGTGGCCAGGAACTGCAGTTGCTTGAGCAGGCTGTTGGTATGAAAGCCAAGGGCTACACACCTTATGTGCTTTGCAGGCCGGGCAGCAGAATTTCGCAGGAAGCGAAAAAGCTGGCCCTGAATGTGGAATTCATTCCCTTTCGAAATGCAGTGCACCCGCCCAGCATGCTGCGCCTGGCCAACCTGTTGCGGCTCCACAAGCCGGTGGCGGTGGTGTGCCACAGCAGTCATGATGCCAACCTGTGCTCAATCACCGTGCATGCCCTGGCGAAAGTGGGCCTGTTGAAGCCGCGCCCCCGCCTGGTCCGCATGCGCACGTATCAACCAGGCCCCGCCAAGGCGTTCACCTACAACCAGATGTTTGACCAGACTTTCACGCCCAGCCAGGCCCTGAAAGACCAGTTGCTTCAGAACAGTGGTGTATTGCCAGAAAAGATCAGCGTGCTTTACCCGGGCATCAATTTTGATGAAATCAGGCATGCTGCCAATTCTCCTCTGCCTGATGAACTGGATTCATTGCTGAACAATTTGCAGCATCGGCCTGTGATTGCCCATGCAGCCATGTTCCGGGTTGAAAAAGGCCACAGCTTCATGCTGCAGGTGGTGAAGGCACTGCTGCCGCAATTTCCCAACCTGCTGTATGTGGCAGCAGGCGAGGGCGACACCAGGACCACGATTGAAACCGAAGCGCAGCGACTGGGCCTGGGCAAACACGTGGTGTTGCCCGGCATGCTGAACCCGGTGGCGCCCCTGTTGAAGCGGGCGGATGTGCTGGTCATGCCATCCAGTTATGAACCCCTGGGCATGAGCCAGATAGAAGCACTCAGCCTGGGTGTACCCGTGGTGGTCAGCAATGTGGGTGGCCTGCCTGAAACAGTTCAGCATGAATCAACCGGGCTGGTTTGCCCTGCACCCCATGCCCCCGGTGCACTGGATGCCTGGGTGCTGGCACTTTCAAGCGTGTTGGCCAACCCCGCCGGGGCTCGCCAAATGGCACTGGCCGGGCAGCAGGCTGTGCTGGCCCAGTTCGGCAAGCAGAACAACATCAATGAACTGGCGAGCACGCTTCAACAGCCCTTGCTGGGCCGCTCCTGATGGTTCAATCCCATGGCTGAGCGCCCTCGAGTTGCCCTCTGGTTCGCAGAAGGGCTGGACAATGCACTGGCCGCCCGCGGCGCGCTGGAAGGCTTGCAGGCCCAGCATCCAGATGCTGACTGGGTTTTATTGGGGCCAAAATCCAGCCTTTGCCTCTTTGAAATGGACAACAGGGTAGCGGCCTACATTCCCCTTTTGAGCCTGGGGCCCCGCAGGCCTTCACAAGGCTGGCTTTCACGGTTCTTTGAAACACGAACACAATACAGGCAGTTGCGGGGTGTCGGTTTCAGCCAATGCATGGGGGTGGCGGTGGCCGAACAGGCGACAGTTCAAGCCGGTGGGCCCTTCAGCAGGCAGGCCTCGCAGAAGCACTTCAATCAGTTGAAATCGGCCTTGAGGGTACCTGGGGCATTCATTGAAAAGAGCCTGCATGAATTCCTGCAGGCCGACAGGCCCCTGCTGCAGGCCGGCCCGCAAGCGCTTGCCTTTGCCACTCAACTGCACCGCACCAGCCCTCCGCATTTGCAAAAACTGCTCGTGCTGCTATCGGATCCAGCCGGGCGAACGGATGCCCTGCTGCAACAATGGGGCACTGCGCAGCACCTGTTGCAACAGAACGCACCTGCTCACATCACTGTGGCTGTGATGCATTCCAGCGGTGATCGACTGCTTTCAAGATGGCTTGGCAAAAACCAGCCCAACTGGCTGGGCGTTGACCTGGCA
>DASUDJ010000295.1:0-16433 GCA_036275635.1 Limnobacter sp.
AGAAAAAAAGAACTGATGCAGCAGCCTTTTCGCCAACCAAGCAGGCTTTAAAAGGCCCTGAAAAGCTAGAAAAGGCCATTCGGTCTGTTGCAGCAGAAAGTGGTGCAGGGTATTCGTGATGAATAACCTGTACATTTTAAAATCTCATCCTCTGGCGGTTTTGCTGTATTGAATTGCAGCATGTGGGGCCGTGAATGATGATCTGGAGCTATCAATGAATCTGATTCAACAACTCGAGCAGGAAGAAATTGCTCGCCTGGGCAAGGAAATCCCCGAATTTGCGCCTGGTGACACAGTCATCGTCAGCGTGCGCGTGATCGAAGGCAACCGTTCCCGTCTGCAGGCTTATGAAGGCGTGGTGATTGCCCGCCGCAACCGTGGTCTGAATTCCTCTTTCATCGTTCGCAAGATTTCTTCTGGCGAAGGCGTGGAGCGTACATTCCAGTTGTACTCCCCTTCAATCGAGAAAATCGAACTGAAGCGTCGCGGCGATGTACGTCGTGCCAAGCTGTACTACCTGCGCGACCGTTCAGGCAAGTCTGCACGCATCAAGGAAAAGCTGCCCAACCGCGCAAGCAAGCAGGCTGCAGAATAAGCAACTGTTCGCATGCAGGCCTTCAGGGCCTGGGCAACAAGAAAAGCCGGCTCTCCATGAGCCGGCTTTTTTGTTTCTGGCATTCTCATTCTTTTACATGCATCTACCAGCCGTTTTGCACGGGTGCAGTCCTAGCTAAGCCACCAGGGTGTTTCTTCCAGCCAGCGCTGCATATGGCGGCGGGTATTTTCTGCATCTATCGGCATTTGCTGGGCAATGCTGCGAGCTGTTTCCAGCAGATCCTTGTCGATCATCGGGTCGGCATAGCGCATCATGGGTAGACCAGACTGGCGTTTTCCCAGCAATTCGCCCGGCCCGCGTATTTCAAGGTCTTTTTCAGCGAGGTAGAAGCCATCATCGCTTTCATGCATGGCTTTCAGCCGCATTTTCGAAGTGTTTGACAGCGGGCTGCCATACAGCAGTACACACACACTCTGGATGCTGCCGCGCCCTACACGCCCGCGCAGCTGGTGAAGCTGGGCAAGGCCGAATCGTTCAGCCTGGTCAATGACCATCAGGCTGGCGTTGCCCACATCCACACCCACTTCAATCACGGTGGTGGACACCAGCAGATCCAATTCCCCGGCAGCAAATGCTGCCATGGTGGCCTGCTTGGTCTTGTTGTCCTGCCTGCCATGCAGCAAGCCGATGCGGCGGCTGGGTAACTGTTCGCACAGCTCTTCATAGGTGGCCTCAGCGGCCTGCAGATCCATGGTTTCACTTTCTTCAATCAGGGGGCAAACCCAGTAGGCCTGCCGCCCCTGCTCGATCTCATGTTCAATTGCGGAAACCAGTTGCTCCCGCTTTTTCTGGGACAGCAGCTTGGTGATGATGGGTTTTCTGCCAGGTGGCTTTTCATCCAGGTTTGAAACTGCCAGGTCTGACAGGTAGGTTTGCGCCAGGGTGCGTGGAATCGGAGTTGCACTCATCATCAACTGGTGGGCCAACTGCCCGTTGCCAGCCTTCGCAATCAGGGAAAGGCGCTGGGCCACACCAAAGCGGTGTTGTTCATCCACGATGACCAGCGCAAGGTTCCTGAATTCAACATGGTCCTGCACCAGTGCATGGGTGCCAATCACGATGTCGATTTCACCCTGGGCCAATGCTTTCAGGGTTTTGTCCTTTTCACTTTTCTTCATGGCACCCTGAAGCTTGGCGCAGCGCACCCCCACAGCTTCAAACAGCGGGGCCAGCTTGTAGTGGTGCTGTGCGGCCAATACCTCGGTGGGCGCCAGCATGGCAGCCTGTCTGCCATTTTCAATTGCCCGCAGGCAGGCGAGCGCAGCCACCAGGGTTTTGCCGCTGCCCACATCACCCTGCAACAGGCGCTGCATGGGGTAGGGCTGTGCCAGGTCCTCGAATATTTCCTGGCAGGACCTGGTTTGTGCGCCAGTCAATTTGAAGGGCAACTGGGCGGTGAATTTCTGGACCAGTCCGGCTTTTACTGCTTTCAGTGAGCATGCCTTTTCCTGGGTGCGCTGCTGTCGGTATTCACGCAGCAGCAGTTGCTGTGCCAGCAGTTCGTCTACTTTCACCCGGGTCCATGCGGCATGGGTCCTCAGGTTCAAATCGTAAAGTTCTTCTGGCCTGGCCTGGCCGTGCAGGGTCTGCAGTGTGGTCGACCACTCCAGCAGCCTGTACTTCCTGCACAGTGCGGGGGGCAGCGTGTCCTCAAAACAGGCCTTGGGCAGTTTTTTCATCCAGCGGTGCCAGTCGCTTTGCTTCAACTGGCCGCTGCTGGGGTAGACCGGCTCAAGCACTGCATCTGCCCGGGATTCCGGTTGGGCGGCGACAGGTGCGCCTGCAGCACCGAAAGGCACTATCTTGACAGTCGGATGCACCATCTCCAGGGTGCCGAACCCCTGCCTGATCTGACCGCTGACCTGGATACGGGTGCCATCAGCGAGTTTTTCCCGCAGGCCCGGGTAGAAATGAAGCCAGCGCAGCAGCAGGCTGGTGTCGCCATCTTCCACCCACACCCTCAACTGCTTTCGTGGATGGTGCTGAACATCCGAACCGGTCACTGTGGCCAACAGGTTGACTTTTTGCCCGACGGCCAGCGCATCCATGGCTGTGATGGAGGCTTTGTCTTCAAAGCGCAGGGGAAGGTGAAGGGCCAGGCCCATCCAGGTGCTGGCGTGCAGCAGGCCACCCGCAGCATCAGCGATCGAGGGTGGCAGGGCATGCAGCTCAGGAAAAGTGCTGGCTCCCGGCGTTGCGGATGCGGTCAATTGCTGGGCAACGGTCTTGGTTAAAGTGCCAGGATGGCTTCGACCTCGAAACGGGCTCCCTTGGGCAGGCTGGCCACGCCGACCGTGGAGCGTGCCGGGAAGGGCGAAGACACGTATTCCTGCATGATTGCATTCACCTGTGCAAACTCGCTGAGATCTGTCAGGAAGAGGGTGAACTTCACCACGTTGGCAAGGCTTCCACCCGCTTCCTCTGCCACAGCTTTCAGGTTGCTGAAGGCCTGTCGGGCCTGGGCCTCCGTGCTGGTTCCCACCAATTCACCGGTGGCTGGGTCCAGGCCGATCTGGCCAGAGGTGAAAACCAGGTTGCCCAGCTTGATGGCCTGGCTGTATGGGCCAATTGCAGCAGGCGCCTGAGTGGTGGAGATTACGGTTGCTTGTGTCATGTTGAATGCCGGATGTCAGAAGGTTCAGGAAGTAAAACTGGGTCGGATGTAATGATACCGCCGGCGGCTTGATTGTGTTGACAGGTGGGACGGTATACCATACTCGACTTGTTTGTTGCGCCGCAATGAAGGCATGATTCAAACCCGGAAACAAAGCAGGCCGAGCGGCGGTGCGAACAGTGATATGCGAAGCAGCCGTGGCCTTGACCGCGCGGACCAGCCAATGGACGGGCAGGAAAAGGCGGATATTTTCTCTGAGCAGTATGCCTGGGTGGCCGTAGGGGCCTGTGGATTGGCCTCGGTTGCATTCGGACCTGAGGAATCTTTCAAGGCGCTTGGTGATTCACGTCACCTGCTGTTTTTTCTGGGCCTGCTGACTGCCCTTTCAATTTTGCTGGTGTCATTGACCTACTTCCGCGTCACCGAGCTGTTTCCAAAAGGTGGCGGTGGGTACGCAATGGCCACGCACTTGCTGGGTGCCAGGGTGGGCCTGGTGGCGGGTGCTGCCCTTCTGGTGGATTATGTGCTGATGGTTGCACTCGGTGTGAGTGCTTCCACCCACCTGATGTTCAGTTTTTTGCCTCCCTATTTCTATGAATACAGGGTGTGGGTTTCACTGGTCATCATGCTGGGTTTGATGACGTTTCACATCCAGGGGCGTCAGTTGAATCTGAAGCCTTTCAAGTACCTGTTTGTTGCTTTCCTGGTCACCCACCTTGTGTTCATCCTGGTGGGTTTCTCCGATCATTTTCAGGACCTGGCCGGTGTGATTTCACACAGCATGGAGTCCACTGAAGATGACATTGATTCACTGGGCTGGCTGCCCGTGCTGGCGGTGTTGGCCCGTGGATTCTTCCTCGGTGGTGGCACTTACACTGGCATTGAAGCCGCTTCCGACACGGTGCAGTTGAGCCGCTACAGGCAAAGCAGTGAAAACCGCAGGAAAATGCTGGCCTATGTGGCCTTCGCGCTGGCCTTTGCAGCCGCCAGCCTGGCTGTGCTTTACCTGCTGTGGGATGTGGACATCGAGCCCACCATGGCATTGAATGGCGTGCTGTTCGAGCGGGTATTCACCGACCTTGGCTGGGACTGGCCTTATGTGATACTCGGCCTGCTGGTGATGCTTGGCCTGGAAACCGCTGTGTTGCTGTTTGCAGCCCATGTGGCATTTGCCGTGGGTCCAAATGTGCTGTCCACCATGGCAATTGACTCCTGGTTGCCTCACCAGTTCAGATACCTGTCGAATCGCTTCGTGACCAAGAACGGCATGATGCTGATGGGCATGCTGGCCCTGCTGGCCATTTATCTCAGTGATGCAAATGTCGACCTGCTGGTCGTGTTGTTTTCCATCAATGTGTTCATTGTTTTCAGTCTTTCCATGCTCGGACTGTGCGTGTACTGGCTGAAGAACAGGCAGGAAAAGCGTTTTCTGAAGGGATTTCTGTCTGCAAGCCTTGGTTTTGCGGTCTCTGTTTCAATCCTGGTGGGCACAGTGGTCACCCAGTTCTTCCAGGGTGGCTGGATCACCATGTTGGTGACCACGCTGGTTGTGCTGGTTTGCCTCTGGATACGCAACCACTACCGCATCACCAAGGAAAAGATTGCAAGGATTGATGAGGTGTTTGCAATGGTGCAGTACGGGTCGGCCAATTCACCACCTGAGCTGGTGCCGGAGGGCAATACTGCGGTATTCATCGTGGGCAACAGCAGGGGAGGTGGCCTGCACGCCCTGCTGTGGGTGCAGCGGATGTTTCCGAACCACTTCCAGAATTTTGTTTTCATGAATGCGCGAACGGTGGATTCCAGGGCCTACGGTGGTCGCGAGGCGCTCGAGGCCATGCGGGTGGATGCTTCGGTCTCCCTGAACTATTTCGTGAATTTCTGCAGAAGCCATGGATTGCGAGCCAAGAGCTACCTTTCCTTTGGAACAGATGCGGTGGAAGAGCTGACCAACCTGGCGAAGGTGGTGGCTGACAACCACCCCAATGCAATCTTCTTCACCAGCAAACTGGTATTCGACAATGAAAACATTGTGACCCGCCTGCTTCATAATCAGGCTGCACTGGAATTGCAGCGCAGGTTGCACAATGCAGGCCAGCAAATGGTCATCCTTCCGATGAAACTCTGAAGCATGGATTGAAAACAAGTGTTGCCTGAAGCACCTGTAAGTCGGATAATAATCAAGCCACACGGTTTGATAGAAAATTTAAATGACCCTGACTGAACTCAAGTACATTGTTGCACTTGCGCGAGAAAAGCATTTTGGCCGCGCGGCAGATGCCTGCTTCGTCAGCCAGCCCACCCTGTCAGTGGCCATCAAGAAGCTGGAAGAGGAACTGAGTGTATCGCTGTTCGAGCGAGGGTCCAGCGAAGTGTCTCTGACGCCGGTGGGTGAGCGCATCGTGGTGCAGGCTCAGCGTGTGCTGGAGGAAGCCTCCGCCATCAAGTCGATAGCCCAGCAGGGCAAGGATCCGCTGGCAGGGCCCCTGCGGGTCGGCGTGATTTATACCATCGGGCCCTACCTGCTGCCGGGCCTTGTCTCCCGCATGATAGAAAGCGTGCCCTCCATGCCGCTGGTGCTTCAGGAAAATTTCACTGTGCGCCTGCTGGAACTGTTGAAGCAGGGCGAAATTGATGTGGCAGTGCTGGCTTTGCCGATCAATGAATCAGGTTTCGTGATTCAGCCCCTGTATGACGAACCCTTCATGGTGGCACTGCCGAAATCCCACAGGTGGGCCAGCCAGAAAACAATCCGATCCGATGATTTGCGCAGCGAGAACATGCTGCTGCTGGGCACGGGGCACTGTTTCCGCGACCAGGTGCTGGGCGTGTGCCCTGAACTGTCCCGCTTCTCCCAGTCATCCGAGGGCATTCAGCGCACATTTGAAGGAAGCTCTCTGGAGACCATCCGGCACATGGTGGCGTCCGGTGTGGGCATTACCGTGCTGCCTTCCAGTTCCGTGCCGAAGCCTGTGCCCAACGAGTCATTGCTGACCTACATTCCCCTGGAAGATGATGACACCCGCCGCACAGTGGCATTGGTCTGGCGCAAAAGCTTTGGACGGCGAGAGGCACTTGATGCATTGCGCAAGGCCATCATGGAATGTGACCTGAATGGTGTTGAGTTCCTGGATTCTCCGCAGATGGTTCGATAGGCCATGATGCATTTCAGCTCTGAAAAGATGCGGGATTATTACCTGCTGTTGAGGCTGGACAAGCCAATCGGTATCCTGTTGCTGTTGTGGCCCACGCTCTGGGGCTTGTGGATTGCGGCACGGGGATCTCCGCCTTTACACATTCTTTTGGTTTTTGTTGCTGGCGTAATATTGATGCGATCGGCAGGCTGTGCAGTGAATGATTTTGCTGACCGGAAAATCGACCTTCATGTTGAGCGCACAAAAAGCCGTCCGCTGACCAGTGGCCGCATCAGTTCCAAAGAGGCCCTGCTGCTGGCTGCCGGCCTGGCCCTGCTGGCCTTGCTGATTACCTTGCCCCTGGGTTGGCCGGTCATCCTCATGAGCCTTCCAGCAGCATTCCTGGCGGCCAGCTATCCATTCACCAAGCGTTTTTTTCCGATGCCCCAGGCCTACCTGGGGATTGCCTTCGGCTTTTCCATCCCAATGGCGTTTGTCGCGGTGCAGGGCACAGTACCGATGGAAGGCTGGTTGCTGTTTCTGGCCAATGTATTCTGGACTGTGGCCTACGACACGGAATATGCCATGGTAGACCGGCCAGATGACTTGAAGCTGAACATCCGAACGTCTGCAATCACCCTGGGCCGGTTTGATGTCACTGGTGTCATGTTCTGCTACCTGGTCAGCCTGCTGTTCTGGGCCTGGGTAGGTCACCGGCTGGCATTCAGCACCTGGTTCTGGTCAGCTTTGTTGGTGGCGGGCCTGATTGCCATCTACCATTACCGGTTGATCAGGCACCGGGATCGTTCAAGATGCTTCAAGGCATTCCTGCACAACAATTGGCTGGGGGCGGCCCTGTTCGCCGGGTTGGTGCTGCAATACGGCCATTGAGCAACACCGTATTGTCATTGGAACTGTTCAGCCCGCATTCTTCTGAAGTTCAACTGCCCGGTCGCATGCCGCTTTGGCAGCCTTCTGGATGGCTTCCGCAACACCCAGCGCACGCAATTGTTCAAGACCGGCGAAGGTGGTTCCGCCCTTGCTGGTCACCTTCTCGCGAAGCAGGGCAAAGGAATCTTCCGATTGACTGGCCAGCGTGGCTGCACCCAGGAAAGTCTGACTGGTCAGCAAGCTGGCCTGGGCCTTGTTGAACCCAAGGTTCTCTGCAGCCTGTGCCAAGGCCTCCATCAGGAAGAACACATAGCCGGGACCACTGCCGGAAATGGCCGTGACTGCATTGATTTCCTCTTCCGTGTTCAGCAGCACCACTTCACCACAGCTTCTGAAAATCCGCGTTGCTGTGTCCTGGTCGGCAGGTGTGCAATTGGCTGTAAAAAACAGGCCTGAAATTCCTTTCGCCACGAGGGCCGGTGTGTTGGGCATGCAACGAACCACCCGTGCATCAGCTTGCCCGCTCCATTGCCGGATCTGAGAAATGCTGATACCCGCAGCAATACTGACCAGCAGTTTGCCAGGCAGTTTTGCGGTCAGTCCGCCCAGCACGCTCTGCATGACCTGTGGCTTCACGGCCAGCACGACAATTTCCGGCTCGAAGGTGGCGGGCCACTCTGTACTGCAATCCACATTCAATTCCGCAATTTTTGCTGCAGCATCCGGGCTGGGGTCTATCACATGAAATTGACTGGCAGGAACTCCGCTGCGAAGCAGGCCGCCCAGTATGGCGAAGGCCATGTTGCCACCACCAATAAATAATGTGTTCTGCATGAAAATTCTGCCTGGGTTTATTGATTGTATTGACGTGCGCCGAACAGGGCCGAGCCCACCCGTACACAGGTGGAGCCACATTCTATCGCCAGTTCAAGGTCAGCTGACATGCCCATGGACAATGTGTCCAGTTGATGCCCATCAGCATTCAATTCGTCAAAAAGCGACTTGCAGAGCATGAACTCGGCTCTTAGCCGGTCTTCATCATCCGTGTTGCTGGGTATCGTCATCAGGCCGCGCAGCTTCAGCCTGTCCAGGCAGGCAATTTCCCTGCAAAGGGCAATTGCCTCGCTGGCCTGTATGCCTGATTTGCTCTCCTCACCGGAGGTGTTGATCTGGACCAGCACATTCAGCAGCGGCAGATGTGATGGTCGCTGTTCCGACAGGCGCTGGGCAATTTTCAGGCGTTCAATGCTGTGCACCCACTGAAAATTTTCCGCGATCGGACGGGTCTTGTTGCTTTGTATCGGTCCGATGAAGTGCCATTCGATGGGGGGCTGGCCAGCCTGGGCTTTGGGGTGATCAGCCAGCTGGGTGATTTTATCCAGGGCTTCCTGAAGGTAATTTTCCCCGAAGGCGCTTTGTCCGCTGGCATTGAACTCAAGTATGTCACTGAGTGGAAATGTCTTGCTGACTGCAAGCAGGCTGACTGAGCCTGCTGCACGACCGGCGCGTGCGCAGGCTTTTTCTATCCTGAGCTGAATGTCGGCAAGTTGGCTGGCCCGGTTCATGTGCGGCACTTTCTGAATCCAAATGGAGATTATAGCCAGATGACACTGACCGAACTGCTGACCTGGGCTGTAGAAGAACGCGCGTCTGACCTGCACCTGTCAGCAGACATGCCGCCGATGATCCGCGTGGATGGTGAAATGAGGAAATTGAGTGATGCAACCCTGGGCCATCGGGAGGTTTATCGCCTGATCCAGGGCTCAATGACCGAGGTGCAGTGGCAGGCCTGGGAGCAGAGCCATGAATGTGACTACAGCTTCGCGGTCGATGGCTTGTCCCGCTTTCGAGTCAATGCATTCATGCAGAGCAGGGGCGCGTCTGCTGCATTTCGCGTGGTGCCCAGCCGTGTAAAGACACTGGATGAACTGGAGGCCCCCGCAGTATTCCGCCAGATCGCGCGGGAGCCAAACGGTCTTGTGCTGGTAACAGGGCCGACCGGTTCTGGCAAAAGTACAACCATGGCGGCCATGGTGGATGATGTGAACCGACACCAGAAAGCGCATATCCTGACAATTGAAGATCCGATTGAATTCACCCACACCCCCATGAATTGCATGATCAACCAGCGTGAACTGGGAGAGCACACCCATTCTTTCGGTGCAGCCCTGAGATCGGCCCTGCGTGAAGATCCGGATGTGATACTGGTGGGTGAAATGCGGGACCTGGAAACCATTCAACTGGCCCTGACCGCAGCAGAAACCGGCCACCTGGTGTTCGCCACCCTGCACACTTCCTCAGCGCCAAAAACCATCGACCGGATCATCGATGCCTTTCCCTCCGCAGACAAATCCATGGTGCGCGCCATGCTGTCTGAATCGCTGAGGGCGGTCATCTGCCAGACCTTGCTGAAAAAGCAGGGCGGTGGCCGGGTGGCTGCCCATGAAATCATGATGGCCACGCCACCTATCAGGAACCTGATCCGCGAAGGCAAGGTGGCTCAGATGCTGTCGTCCATTCAGACCGGTGCCCAGCACGGCATGCAGACCATGGAGCAGGCGGTTCAGCGCTTGCTGATGACCGGAAAGATAAGCCGCGAGGTTGCGCAGAGCGTGTTGTCAGGTACCAACCAGCATTGATGCACGCATTATTGGGGGTACACTTGGCTTTCAGAAATTATTTGAAGGGCAGGAACAATGGCTGGCAATGTATATCAGTTCTCGAGCAAGACACTGGATGGCAAACCACTGAGCCTGGCTGATTTCCAGGGCAAGGTACTGCTGATCGTGAACACGGCAAGCAAGTGTGGATTCACACCCCAGTATGAAGGCCTGCAGGCTTTGCACCAGGAACTCGGCCAGAAGGGCCTGGTGATCATCGGTTTTCCATGTAACCAGTTTGGTGGGCAGGAACCCGGCTCGGAAGAGGTGATCGCCAGCTTCTGCCAGAAAAACTATGGTGTTGATTTCCTGATGTCAGAGAAAGTGGATGTGAAAGGTGACCAGGCCCACCCACTTTTCAAATACCTCACATCGGAAGCCAAGGGCATCCTGGGCACGGAGGCCATCAAGTGGAATTTCACCAAATTCCTGGTTCGCAAGAATGGCCAGGTGTATGACCGTTATGCACCCACAACCAAACCGGCAGATCTGAAAGCGGATATTGCGAAGTTGCTGGCGGAGTAAGCCCGTTTCAATTCCCCGGAATAAAACCCGGATTCAGTGACATGGATCCGGTTGCCTTGATTGGGTAGCCAAAATCGGGTGGTGAGAATTTGGTGGCCTGAAATCATTCGCCCGGATTACTGCCTGGCTCAGCTGACTCATGGTTTGCCCGCGGGCGGTAAACACCCCGTGTCAGTGGAATTTCAAACAGGCGGCATTCAATCGGGCCGTTGAAGAGCGGCCGCTTGCGCTTCGGGCTCAGGCCCAGGGTTTTCTTGATTTCAAGGTCGCCTGAAAAAAGGAAGGCCGTCCAGCCTGAAAAATTCATTTTCAGGTGGTCGCCATAGGCCTTGAACAGGCGTTCATAGGCTTCATCTTCCGGCACGTCTGCACCCTTTGCACGCACGCGCTCGCCATAGGGCGGGTTGCTGAGCACAATGCCTGTTGCGGCAGGTGGCTCCACGGTGAGCGCATCCCGCTGGGCAAATTGAACTATGCCCGCTTCCAGCAGTTCCTCAAAACCCGCACGCGCCAGGTTTTCTTCTGCAATATCAATCAGCAGTTCAGTGATGTCACTGGCATACCATTGAAACCAGCGGGTTTGAAGGGCTTTGTCCAGCCCGGCATTGAAGCGCTTGTTGGCGTCTTCCTGCAGTTCCCGGCCCCATTCAGGCGTGAATGGCTTCAGGTTTTCAAATGCAAAAGGCCGTTCCAGGCCAGGGGCACGGTCGCACAACTGCGAGAGTGATTCAATCACCAGTGTGCCACTGCCACAGAAGGGGTCGAGAAATACACTGGCGTTTTTTCCGGCCTCACTTTGACGGGCAATTTGCCACAGGCCCGCAGCCAGGTTTTCTTTCAGGGGGGCTACACCAGCTTCCTGTCGCCAGCCGCGCTTGAAGAGGTTTTCACCAGCCAAGTCAATATACACCATGGCTTCTTCAGCCGTGATGGCTGCGAAAATACGCACATCCGGTGCTTCAACACTGACATTGGGCCGTTCATCAAACTGTTCAAGGAAGGCATCACACACCGCATCTTTCAGGCGCAGCTGGGTAAAGCGCAGGCTTTGAACATTGGCACCCAGGTTGTTCAGGTCCACCCGGAATGTGTTCGACAGCTTGAACCAGTTGTGCCAGTCCACTGACTTGGCCAGCTTGTAGAAATCCTCATCGCTGTTGCAGGCACCACGCGCCAGTTCAAGGCCGATGCGGCCTGCGAAACGGCTCCAGTAGGTCATGCGGGTGGCCTGCCGCCAGCTGGCTTCAAAAGTGCAGCCACCAGTCACGGTGCGGCCTTTCTGGGCGCCCATTCCTTCCAGCTCGGCCAGCAGGATTTCTTCCAGGCCACGCGGACAGCTTGCAAAACACTTGAAGACTGTCCGCTTGGTTGAGTTGATCTGCTGCCCGTTCTTGTGTGGCCTGGAATTCTGTGGTCTTGGATTGGGCATTGCGTAATTGGAAAGGTCAGAACGGTTTGACCACCACCATGATGACAATGAGCGTCAGCAGAACCACGGGCGCTTCATTGAACCAGCGGTAATAGGTGTGGGTTTGCGTGTTTTGCCCGGCTTCAAACCGGCGAAGGATTTTTCCGCAGTACACGTGATACGCAATTGTAATCAACACCAGCAAGGCTTTTACATGGAACCAGCCGTTTTCGCTGCCCAATCCGATTTTATAAAGCACGACGATTGCTGCGCCCAGCACGATTGCAGGCACTGCAAGCAGGGTGGTGAACCTGTAAAGCTTTCTGGCCATCAGCAACAAGCGGGAGGTGGCTGGGGGATTTGTTTCCATGGCCAGGTTCACAAAAATGCGGGGCAGGTAAAACAGGCCTGCAAACCACGCGGCGACGAATACGATGTGAAATGCCTTGATCCAGAGATATCCTTGTCCTTCCATGTGCTGCTCCAGTGAGAGTTGATTGAAGTTCGCCTGGCTGCGGCGAATTTCAGGATCGAACCTCGCCATGACCAAACACCACATACTTCTGGCTGGTCAGGCCTTCCAGCCCGACCGGCCCGCGCGCATGGATCTTGTCGGTGGAAATGCCGATTTCGGCACCCAGTCCGTACTCGAAGCCGTCTGCGAAGCGCGTTGAAGCATTCACCATGACTGAAGCCGAATCAACCTCGCGAACAAAGCGCATGGCATTGCTGTGGTTTTCCGTCACGATGCTGTCTGTGTGGTGAGAACCATAGTGATTAATGTGGGTGATGGCTTCATCAAGGCTGTCTACCACTTTAATGGATAAGATCGGGGCCAGGTATTCCGTGCTCCAGTCTGACTCCGTGGCTGGAATCACGCTGGGCAAGAGGGCCATGGTGCGCTTGCAGCCACGCAGCTCAACCTTTTTCGCTGCATAGCGGCTGGCCAGTTCAGCCAGCATGGGTTTGGCCACATGGGCATGCACCAGCAGGGTTTCCATGGTGTTGCAGGTGCCATAGCGGTGGGTTTTTGCATTTTCAGCGATGTTGGCAGCATGTTCCAGATTGGCTGATTCATCGATGAACACATGGCAAATGCCATCCAGGTGCTTGATCACGGGCACCTTTGCATCCCGGGAAATCCGTTCGATCAGGCCTTTGCCGCCACGTGGCACGATCACATCCACGTACTCGGTCATGGTGATCAAGGTGCCCACTGCAGCACGGTCTGTGGTGTCTATCACCTGAACTGCTTCTGCAGGCAAGCCCGCAGCCTGCAAACCTTGCGCCACCAGTGCAGCCAGCGCCTGGTTGCAGCGAAAGGCTTCTGAGCCACCCCGCAGGATGGTGCTGTTGCCTGATTTGATGCACAGGCCAGCCGCATCCACCGTGACATTCGGGCGACTTTCATAAATGATGCCGATCACCCCAAGTGGCACCCGCATTTTCCCGACCTGTATGCCGGAAGGGCGGTTCTTGAAATCTGTCATTTCGCCGATCGGGTCGGGCAACTGCGCGATTTGTTCAAGCCCTTCAGCCATGGTTTCGATGGCCTTGTCACTCAGGGCGAGGCGATCCAGCAGGGCGGCGTCCAGGCCATTGGCCTTGGCCTGCGCCATGTCTTCCCGGTTGGCGGCGGCGAGCTTTGCTTTCTCGGCGCGAATAAGCCTGGCAATTTCCAGCAAAGCCTGGTTTTTGGCATGGGTATTCGCACGTGCCATGTGTGCGGATGCAGCCCGCGCCTTTTTTCCGATTGCCAGTACTTGTTCTTCAATACTCATGTTCAAATGCTCATTCAGGTATTCCAGGATTCAGGCGGAGATTCAGGCAGTTGAACGCCCGCAAGCCCAAGTCCGATGATTTCAAGAAGCGTCCAGGGGTTGCCCTGCTTCATGCCCTTGATTGTTTTTTCAGCGGCGTAACACCAGCTTGTCAGTTTTTGCAGGCCGGCTGCATTGTGTCGCTTCAACGCTGCTGCAATGTGGGTTTGCCTCACTCCCCAGATTCTATTTTGCCTGCAGGCGTCTGAAAAAGACATTCCGCGCCGCATGGCTTGCTGGGTGTCGCGAATTGCACGAATTTCCTCCTGCATGGCCCACAGCACCAGTGTGGCGGCCTCGCCCTCGGCTTCAAGTCCTTCCAGCATGCGTACAACACGGCGAGTATCCCCTGCAAGCAGGCCGGCTCCCAGGTCAAATACATTGAAACGGGCAGAATTCGCCACCATGCCCTGCACAAGTTCTATGGGAACTGGGCCTTGTTGCTCGAGTGCCAGCTTTTCAACAGTCTGGTGAGCCACCAGCAGATTGCCCTCGGTTTTCTCGGCCAGCCAGGCACAGGTGTCCTTGTCCAGTTGCAATCCTTTCCGCCTGGCGGTCTGGGAAATCCAGCCTGGCAGGTTGTCTGCAGTCACGGGGCGGCATGCCACTTCAGTTCCGCTGGCCAGCAGTTCGGCAAAGCCGGCGCTTTTCTCCTGGGTCTTGTTCAGTTTCGGACCGCTGACCAGCAGGTGGTGACTTGTATCGCCCTTGCTGATCCAGCCTGCAACTGTGCCCAATGCTTCAGCTGCTTCCTTGCTGAGCTTGGGCTGACTGATGCGCAGATCAACCAGTGACACATCACCAAAAAGGGACACTTCTGCAAACAGGGCCAGGAATTCCTGTGGGTCGAATTGCCGGTCCACTTCAATCACATGCCGCTGGCAGTCAGTTTGCTGTTTCAAGCGCTGACGGTACAGGTCTGCAGCCTGGGTGGAAAACAGCGGTTCATCCGTGAAAAGGCAAAGCAACTGGGGCAATGTTGTGCCCGCGGGTGTGCTCAGCCAGTTGTCAAGATTGATCTGTTTCACTGGCTGTTCAGCTTCAGGGCACTAAGGCGCCCGGTGATCTGGCGGGCCACATCGCGTTGCATATCGGTATACAACTGATTTTCCTCGGCCTCTTTACCCAGTATCTGATCATCCGAATAAGCCAGTTCGCGCCTCTGGCTGACCTGGCTGGTGGCAATCAGAAAGTCGCCATTCCTGTTGGTCACGCTGTAAACCAGGTCATAGGTAATGCGAACCTCGCGGGCGCGACCACTTGCGCTGAAAGTCACGATGCTGCGGTCACGAATTTCTCGGACCAGGTTCAGTTTCACCGGGGCACCTTCGGGCGGGTTCACCTTGAGATTCAGGATTTGCAGTTGCAGGTCCATGTTGCGGTTCATTTCGGAGTTTTCCATGCCCCGCAATTCGATCCGGTCGAAATCAAAGCTGTACTGTCCACGAAGCTGAAAGCCACAGGCGGCCAGCAGCCCGATTGCGCACAGCATGACCAGCATTTGAATCGGACGCTTCATGGATACCTGCCTTTTGAAATGGTGTTGGATAACAAGGAGGTTAAACAACGATGTTGACCAGTTTTCCTGGCACCACGATCACCTTCTTCGCCGGTTTGCCTTCCATGAATTTCTGGGCGGCTTCGCTGGCCAGTGCTGCAGCTTCAATGCCGGCTTTGTCGGCATCTGCTGGCACTTCAATGCTGCCGCGCAGCTTGCCATTCACCTGCACCATCAGCGTGAGTTCGGAACGCACCAGCGCCTTTTCATCCACTTCTGGCCAGGATGCATCCAGCAATTGGCCATGTGCACTGGCATAACCCAGTTCATTCCACAGGTGGCTGGTGACATGGGGCACAATCGGGTAGAGCACCCGCAACAGGATACCCAGGCCTTCGGCCAGCACCGCCTGGTCTGCGGTTGCTGTGACCTCGTTTGCAAATGCGTCCAGCGTGTTCAGCATTTTCATGCCAGCAGACACCACCGTGTTGTACTGGTTGCGGTCATAGTCGAAGTTGGCCTGTTTCAGGATTTCATGCACATCACGGCGGGCGTTCTGTGCTGTCTTGCTAATGTCGGCCAGGTTCAGCAACGGCTGCGCCTTGATGGCTTGCTGCTGGTTCAGTCCCAGGTGGTAGAGACGCTTCAGAAAGCGATGCGCACCTTCCACGCCGGAATCACTCCACTCCAGGCTTTGCTCGGGTGGTGCGGCAAACATGGTGAACAGGCGGGCGGTGTCGGCACCATACTTGTCGATCAATGCCTGTGGGTCGATGCCGTTGTTCTTGGACTTCGACATCTTTTCAACGCCGCCGATTTGCACCGGAACATCTGCACTGCTGAGCCGTGCCGAAACTGGACGACCCTTGTCATCAAACTCAACTGACACGTCGGCTGGGTTGATCCAGATTTTCTTGCCGTTGGCTTCTTCGGTGTAGTACGTGTCGTTCAGCACCATGCCCTGTGTCAGCAAGGCAGTCGCGGGCTCTCGGAATTTCACCAGGCCGAGGTCGTTCATCACCTTGGTCCAGAAGCGGCTGTACAGCAGGTGCAGAATGGCATGTTCGATGCCGCCAATATACTGGTCCATCGGCATCCAGTAATCGCTGCGCTCATCCGTCATGGTATTTGCATCATTGCAAACATAGCGGGTGAAGTACCAGCTGGAATCCACGAAGGTGTCCATGGTGTCGGTTTCACGGCGGGCCAGGCTGCCGCACTTTGGGCACTTGCATTCATAAAATGCTGCGCTTTTGGCCAGCGGGTT
>DASUDJ010000296.1:0-2357 GCA_036275635.1 Limnobacter sp.
GATGGGCAGGCTGGACGCCAAAATGTGCAGTCTTGCGGGCAGCTGGGCACGTATCCGGGCAGGAGTGAGGAAAACATGCAGTTGAACCAGGAGTGGGTGCTGGCCAGTGGCAACAAGGGCAAGCTGAAGGAGTTCTCCGAACTTTTCAGGCCATGGGGCATCAGTTGGGTGGCGCAAGGTGAACTGGGTGTGAAAGAGGCGGATGAGCCTTTCCACACCTTTGTTGAAAATGCACTGGCCAAGGCACGCCATGCCAGCCGCATGACCGGAAGACCGGCATTGGCTGATGATTCGGGCCTGTGCGTGCCTGCCCTGAAGGGTGCCCCGGGGGTGCTGTCAGCAAGGTATGCCACCCTTTTCGGCCAGGAAAAAGGCGACGCAAACAACAACGCATGCCTGGTTCAGCAACTGCAGGGCATCAAGGACAGAAAAGCGTATTTTGTATGTGCAATGGTGTGGGTGGCCCATGCAGATGACCCCACGCCCAGCATTGCCCAGAAAATGTGGTGGGGCGAGGTGATTGATAAGCCCCAGGGAGAGCACGGCTTTGGTTATGACCCACATTTCTGGCTTCCGGAACACCAGTGCACCGCTGCCCAGATGCCGAAGGAATTGAAGAATCAGCTCAGCCACAGGGCGCAGGCCACAGGGGCCCTTTTGACCGAATTGCAGCTACGGCTTGGGTTGGTCAGAAAAAATGAGTACTGAGCCGACCGCAGCAACCAACCTGGTGGGGCGCGTGTTCATGCCGGGTGAACTGCGTTTTTCTGCGCTACCCCCACTGTCGCTTTACATTCACCTGCCGTGGTGTGTGCGAAAGTGTCCCTATTGCGATTTCAACAGCCACCTGGCGCCGGAGAGTCGCTTCAGGGAAGTGGCTGTGCTTTCCGCCGATGAAATTGGAACCACAACGCGCAATGAGCAGGGTCATTCAGAGTCCCTTCCAGTTGCCTTGCAGCAGCGCTACATCAAGGCCCTGATTGCTGACCTGGATCAGCAGTTGCCAAAAATATGGGGCCGCAGGCTGTATTCAATTTTCATTGGTGGTGGCACACCTTCGCTTTTTACACCCGAGTTGATGGATGAGCTGCTTGCTGCAGTGCGGGCCAGGTTGGGCATGCCCCAGAGCGGAGAAATTACCATGGAGGCCAATCCGGGTACCTTTGAGCAGGCGCGGTTCGAGGGTTATCGCAAGGCCGGGGTCAGCAGGCTTTCACTGGGTGTGCAAAGTTTTTCTGACTCACATCTGGCAGCACTGGGTCGCGTGCACGGTGGCGCACAGGCAATCGAGGCGGCCCGCAGTGCAGTGCAGCTGTTTGATGAAGTCAACATTGACCTGATGTACGGCTTGCCTGGGCAAACTGTGCAACAAGCCCTGGCAGATGTCCGGCAGGCGGTGGCGCTGAACAGCACGCACCTCAGCCTATATCAGCTGACCATGGAACCCAACACCCTGTTCGCGGCCAAGCCGCCTGTTCTTCCAGATGACGACACCCTGGCAGATATTGAAGAGGCTGTGCATGCCGCTGCCTTGCAGGCGGGTTTTCAGCAATATGAAATTTCAGCATTTGCAAAGCCCGGCCACCGCTGTCAGCACAACCTGAATTACTGGGGGTTTGGCGACTACCTGGGAATTGGCGCTGGAGCGCATGCAAAAATCAGTTATCCCAACCGGATTGAGCGGGAAACCCGCCACCGCAATCCAGTGGCCTACATGGAAGAAATGGAAGCATCCGCACAGCCACTCGAGGTGCGAGAGTTGTCAGCCAAAGAGTTGCCGTTTGAATTCATGCTGAATGCCTTGCGGCTGACTGAAGGTGTGCCGGAAAGCTGGTTCACAGAGCGCTGTGGCAGGCCCTTGAGTGATCTTCAAAGGGCCTTGAAACCTGCGATGGAAAAAGGCCTGTTGGAAACCCAGCCCGGTATTTTCAAACCCACCGAACTGGGGTTTCGCTTCCTGAACGACTTGCAGGCACTTTTTCTGGCTGCTTGAAACCTCAGTTGAGCAGTCGAGTGGTGGCCTCATCCGCCGAGGATTTTACCGATGCGGGTTTCCCTTCCTTTCCGGCTTTTTTGCCGAAACATTCCTTTCCGATGTTGAACAGGTCTTTTGCGGCGTTTCGAAGGGTTACTGTCACCACCAGTGCCAGCGCGGCGCCCACGATTCCGCCCGCGGCATAACCGCCTATTGCGATGGCCAGGGGAATCTTGTTCTTTGTGGCGTATTTCGCAAGCGCTTCATAGTGAAAGGTTTTTGCCAGGAAACCGACTACCTTGCCGAACAGGCCTGCCTTGTTCTTGCCCTCGGTTCCTGCATTTACCTCATGGGTCGCTGCGCTTGCTGCAGTTGAAAGACT
>DASUDJ010000297.1:0-3491 GCA_036275635.1 Limnobacter sp.
AGCAGGCTTTCCGGCCTTGCACCAGCCGACAAAAGTGCAAGTTGCAGGCCGGTCAGGTCACTGTGGCCACAGAGGAGGTGCCCATGCTGACTCAGGCTGCCGGCGATCTGCCCCAGGTCAATTTGATGCAACAGGCGCGCAAGACCGTAACCGCCTCGGCTGGCCATCAGGATTGAAGCAGACTCATTTGCTATCGCCTGGTGCAGGCCCTGCATACGCTCTTCTTCAGTACCCGCAAAACGCTGGTGACGAAGGCGAGCCTGGGGCACTTCCATCATGTTGAAACCAATCTGTTGCAAGGCCACCTTTGCCCGATCCAGCAGCTTTTCATCAATCAGCGCCCCACTGGGTGAGAAAAGACAAATATTCTGATAGCCCTTGGCAGACGTGGATGGACTCAAACCGGATCAACCTTGCAGATAGTTTTTCCATGACTGTACCGCTTCACCACTGAAATAGTCGACCAGGCTTGAAAAAATGGCAGCCTGCTGAAAATTTTTCTGTTGAAGCAGCATGTCTGCATGGGCCTGAAGAAGCTGTACAACATTCTCAAGGCCAGTTTCCAGCAAATTGCTGGGTGAATGAATACCAAGGCGAGCCAGTTCGGCGATGGTCCCCTTGTTTGCATTTGGCAGGTGCATCAAGGTTGCCAGATTTGCCACGCCCTGCTCGCGTTGCCTGCGGCGCGCCCTGAAAAAGCTACCCAGCAAGTGTCGGCTGGACTCAGCCCCGCAGCCCGTTTCAAAGCGGCACGCTGCCCAGGCGTTGGAATCCTGAAACAGGTGAAGTGTGTCCTCAAGGCTGCTGTTGAAACGGGATTCCCCGCAGCCAATTACCACGCGACCAATTCGCGCATGCAGTATTGCACCCAGGCACATCAGGCAGGGCTGCAACGTCACGTAAAGTGTGGCAGCGCTGCCCAGCCGGTAATTGCTGACTGATGCGCAAGCCTGTTGCACCGCCAGTAGTTCAGCATGAGCACAGGCATCTTTCCTGGACACCGGAGAATTATGGGCACTGGCGAGCAAAACATTGTCCAGCACGATTGCTGCACCCACAGGCACTTCACCTGCTTCTTCAGCCAGGCGGGCCTGGTCCAGCGCAACACCCATCCAGCGCAGGTCATCTGGATTACTTTCCCAGTAGCTGACTGAAAATTTTTGTTCAGGCATGGTCAGGAATTCAGTCGGGAAAGCCGATGTTGATTCCAGGCAATGATCTCGCCCACGATACCGCGCCTGAAAGCAAGCACAACAATGATGAAAATAAAGCCGGTGACAATCGTGACCTGTTCACCCAGTGAGCGGAACCATTCAACTTCGGTCAGCATTGCCAGCCAGCTTCCAAACTCGCCTATCCTGTTTTCCAGGGCAATAATCACGATCGCTCCAACAATCGGTCCGGCAAGAGTACCCAGACCACCTACAAGAGTCATCAACACCACGAGGCCAGACATGGTCCAATGAACATCAGTCAAGGTCTCGAAGCCGAGCACGGAAGCCTTGGTCGCTCCTGCAAGTCCGGAGACTGATGCGGACAGGACAAACGCCAGCAGCTTGTATTTGACGACATCATACCCCAGGGAAATTGCCCTCGGCTCGTTTTCCTTGATGGCTTTCAGTACCTGGCCAAATGGTGAATGCACAACTCGCACTATCAGAGCAAATCCAGCAACAAAAATTGCTAGCACCACATAATAAAGCACCAGGTCATTGTTCAGGTCGACCAGCCCAAGCAACCTGCCCCTTGGAATACCTTGCAGCCCGTCCTCACCGCCAGTAAAAGGTGCCTGCAGGAAAATGAAATACAGCATTTGCGCCAGGGCCAAAGTAATCATGGTGAAATAAATTCCCTGCCTGCGAATGGCCAATGCGCCCATCACGAAGCCCACCCCGCCAGCAAACATCACACCCGCCAGGATGCCGACTTCAAATGGCAGTCCCAGGTCGCGGATGCTGTAGCCAGCCACATACCCTGCCCCGCCCAGAAAAGCAGCATGGCCAAATGACAGAAGGCCTGTATAACCGATCAGCAAGTTGAATGCACAGGCAAACAGGGCAAAGCAGAGCATCTTCATCAACAGCACCGGGTAGACAGCCACGGGAGCCACAATAGCAAGCAATATCGACAGCACCGTCACCAGAAAAACTGTTCTGTCCTGATTCATTCTCGACATTCCCTTATTTCTCCCGGCCAAACAAACCTGCAGGCCTGATCATCAGCACGATGGCCATGATGATGAACACCACCGTCGCAGACAGTTCCGGATAGAACACCCGGCACATGCCCTCAATCACTCCCAGCGCAAGGCCGGTAATGATCGAACCCAGGATGGAGCCCATACCGCCGATTACCACTACAGCAAAAACGATAATGATCAGGTTCGAACCCATCAGGGGAGAAATCTGGATGACGGGTGCAGCGAGCACGCCGGCAAAGGCTGCCAGTGCCACGCCGAATCCATAGGTCAGGGTCACCATCAAGGGCACGTTGATGCCGAACGCCTCCACCAGTCGCGGATTTTCCGTACCTGCCCGCAGCAGCGCGCCCAGCTTTGTTTTTTCAATAACAAGCCAGGTGGAAATACAGACTGTCAAAGAGGCCACCACCACCCAGGCTCTGTAATTCGGAAGAATCATGAAACCCAGGTTGGTTGCACCTCGCAAGGCTTCCGGTACGGAATAAGGCTGGCCTGAAACACCATAGACTGAACGGAAAACACCTTCCAGCATCAATGTGATGCCAAAGGTCAGCAGAAGGCCATACAGGTGGTCCAGCTTGTACAGCCAGCGCAGCATTGTTCTCTCGATCAACATGCCAAAAGCACCCACCACCAGGGGTGCAAGCACCAACATGATCCAGTAGCTCAATCCAAGGTAATTCATACCCATCCATGCGAGGAATGCCCCCAGCATGTAAAGCGCGCCATGTGCGAAATTGATCACATTCAGCAGGCCAAATATGACGGCCAGCCCAAGCGACAACATGGCATAGAAGGAACCATTTACCAGGCCAAGCAAAAGCTGCCCCAGGAAGGCCTGCAATGGAATACCGAAAATTTCCATGGAAAGGATCCGGCTGCTGCCCCCGCTACACTTGCTGCACTTGCTGCTGGGGCATGGTTCTGAACGGAATGAGTTACCCGATCATTTCCAGGCAGCGCACTTTGTCTCGGCCTTGGTGGTAAAGGCCTGTTCACCGGAAATCGTCTGCACCACCTTCAGGTAATCCCAGGGCTTCTTCGATTCTTTCGGTTCTTTCACCTGCATCAGGAACATGTCGTGAATCATGCTGCCATCGGCCCGGTAGTAGCCGTTCCGCGCATACATGTCATTCACTTTTTGCTTGCGAAGGGCGTCCATTACCTTGGCGCCGTCGTCAGTTCCTGCAGTCTTGACCGCATTCAGATATTGCAGGGTGGCAGAATAATCAGCTGCCGGCAGACTGCTGGGCATTTTTTTCATCTTGTCGTAAAAGCGCTTGGACCATTT
>DASUDJ010000298.1:0-2432 GCA_036275635.1 Limnobacter sp.
CAGGATGCTTGAAAGGGAAGACTTTACAAAGCGTTATCAGGGCGGAGTTCCCATTGCTATTCATGAGTTCCTCTATCCGCTGATGCAAGGTTACGATTCCGTGGCCCTGAAGTCAGACCTGGAAATAGGCGGCACAGACCAGAAATTCAACCTGCTGGTGGGGCGTGAACTGCAGAAACAGCACGGTCAAAGCCAGCAGTGCGTGCTGACCATGCCCCTGCTGGTGGGCACGGACGGCACGGACAAAATGTCCAAGTCCAAGAACAACTACATTGGTGTGACTGAAAAGCCGTCGGACATGTTCGGCAAGGTGATGTCGATTTCCGATGACTTGATGTGGAACTGGTACACCCTGTTGAGCTTCAAGTCCCTGAACGAGATTGAAGCCCTGAAAGCCGCCTGTGCAAATGGTGAAAACCCGAGGAATGCCAAGGTGGCGCTGGCACAGGAACTGGTGGCCCGCTTTCACAGCACGCAGGCCGCGGAAGAGGCCCTTTCTGAATTTGAAGCCCGCTTCAAGCAAGGTGTATTGCCCGAGGACATGCCCGAAATTGAACTGAACCTGCCTGCAGGAGATGCAGATGCCGGATTGGGCTGGGTACTGAAATCGGCCGGGCTATGCGAAAGCAGCAGTGATGCAAATCGAAATATCCAGCAGGGCGGAGTAAAAATTGACGGAGACAAAGTCAGCGACAAGGCCCTTCGGCTGGCACAGGGGGAATACGTCATCCAGGTGGGCAAGCGCCGCTTCGCCCGGGTAAAGCTGAAATGACAGACCCGCAACCTGATTTTGGTGAATTGCTGGCCACCCCTCCCAAGGGCACCCGGTTCATCCTGGTGCGGCATGGTGAAACAGACTGGAACCGGGAACGGCGCTTTCAGGGTCACACCGACATTCCGCTGAACCAGCAGGGCGTGCAGCAGGCCGGACTTGTGCAGCAGTACCTGCAAGCACTGGAACTAACCATGGGCAACCCACCTTACCAGGTGTGTGTCAGCAGCGACCTGGGCAGGGCCAAACAAACAGCAGCCATCATTCACGGCGATCGCCAACCCCCGGTGTCGCCTTCATCCGCGCTACGGGAGCGGGATTACGGCCATTTGTCGGGCCTGACCGCAGAGGAAATGCAGCAAAAAAGCCCTGTGGAATACGCTGGCATGAAAGCGAGGCAAGTCGACGCCACCATCAGGAGCGGCGAAAGCATCCGCATGTTTTACAACCGCGTGGTCAGTGAGTTTCAAAGGCTGGCTGTTGAAAACCCCGGTCAGTGCGTGCTGCTGGTGGCCCATGGCGGTGTACTGGATTGTATTTACCGTCATTGCAGTGGCACTCTGCTTGAAAAGCCCCGCGACTGGCTGTTGCCGAATTGCGCGCTGAACCTTGTAGAACTTGATTCCAATGAAAAAGCCTCGGTAATTGCCTGGGCCTGGCAAGGCCACCTTGCCCAGACCTCAGCCGACCGAAACCTGGATGAAGTGGATGGCCGAATCACCTGATTTCAATTAGAATATTGGGCTTGTCTTGAATTATCTCCAATCCGGAAATCGCCATGTTTGACCGCCAAAAGGGCATTGCCCAAACCGACCCCGAACTGTGGACCGCCATCCAGCAGGAAACCACCCGCCAGGAAGACCACATCGAGCTGATCGCGTCAGAAAACTACGCAAGCCCGGCCGTGATGGAAGCGCAGGGTTCTCAACTCACCAACAAGTATGCTGAAGGTTATCCCGGCAAGCGTTACTACGGTGGCTGTGAGCATGTTGACGTGGTGGAAGACCTGGCCATCGAACGCCTGAAAAAGCTGTTCGGTGCCGAGGCTGCCAACGTACAACCGAACTCCGGCTCACAGGCCAACCAGGCCGTGTTCTTTGCATTGCTGCAACCCGGCGACACCATCATGGGCCTGTCACTGGCTGAAGGCGGTCACCTGACCCACGGCATGCCACTGAACATGTCTGGCAAGTGGTTCAACGTGGTGTCCTATGGCCTGAACAAGGAAGAAGCAATTGACTATGACCAGGTGGAAGCCCTGGCCCGTGAACACAAGCCGAAAATCATCATCGCCGGTGCCTCTGCCTATGCACTGCGTATTGATTTCGAACGCTTTGCGAAGATTGCGAAGGAGGTGGGCGCCTACTTCATGGTCGACATGGCCCACTATGCCGGCCTGATCGCCGCCGGCGTATACCCCAACCCCGTGCCGCATGCTGATGTTTGTACATCCACCACCCACAAGTCACTGCGTGGTCCACGCGGCGGCATCATCCTGATGAAGGAAGAACTGGCCAAGAAAATCAACAGCGCCATTTTCCCTGGTATCCAGGGTGGCCCGCTGATGCACGTGATCGCGGGCAAGGCCGTGGCTTTCCATGAAGCCCTGCAGCCTGCATTCAAGGAGTACCAGCAGCAGGTGGTGGCCAATGCGAAGGCG
>DASUDJ010000299.1:0-3894 GCA_036275635.1 Limnobacter sp.
CATCTCGCTGTAGATTTCCGGCTTGATTCGTACAGCAACAAAATGTTGGTTCATGCGAAAGCGTGATGTATGAGATGCAGGCAATCTTACATAGGAAACAGGAACCTGCACCAGAAGGGCGGTTAAACTTGCGGCTTGAACAGACCATAAGTGACATGCCATGCCAGTCAAGCCAGCACCGCCCACTGAATTCACTGATGAAATCAAGACCCTGTTTGCAGGAAAAAACCTTGAACAGGCCCGCAAGCGACTTCTTGAAACACTTCCGAATGGCTGGGATGGCCACTGCAACCTGCTGGCATTTACTTACCTGTACACCGAGAACCGCAGCCAGCACGATTGCTCAGAAGCCCTGAAATGGCTGGAGCAGGGCGTGGCGGCTGATGAGGTGGATGCAAAGGTCATCCTGGGGCGCATACTTGTCTCCGGCGAGTTGGGCCAGGTGGATTTTCCTCGGGGTATGGCCCTGCTGCAGCAGGCTGCAGATGCCGGCGTATTGATGGCCGTGCTGACCCTGGTGCAGATTCACCGGTCTGGCGTGGAAGGATTTGCAGAGGCGGATGCAGACAAGGCCAGGTTGTACATGAAAAGGGCGGCCGACCTGGGCGACCCGAATTCTGCCTACCTGCTGGCGCTTGAACTGGAGCAGGGGCCAGCTGCAGATTTGCCGCAGGCCTTCCGCTATTTCGACAAGGCGGCGCAGGGTGGACTTTCGCAAGCCATGCACAATGTGGGCGTGTATTACCTGCATGGCAAGGGCGTTGCGAAAAACATCAGCCTGGCACTGGCCTACTTCACCGAAGCAGCCAGGCTGGGTTCACCCCTGTCGATGCTGAGCCTTTCGCTGCTGTACCTCGATGGTGCTGATGTGGCAAAAGACCGTGGTGTGGCCTTGAGCTGGCTTTTCATCTACCAGGCTGTTTTTCCTGAGACTGATATTCCGGAACAGTTGCAGTTGTTGCTGGAGGATGTTTCGGCCGAGGAAGAGAAATTCGCACGCACTGCGGCCCAGAATTTCCTGACCCATCAACTGAATAAATCCCCTAATGCAACATTGCATTGACCCTTTGCTGAATTGAGAACACCTGTAATACTGAATACGGTGTTTCTTATCAACAAGCCAGAGGATCAACATGACTGTTTGCCCTGTAGCAATTGCCGTGGGTTGCCAAAAATGCCCGGTGTTCAAAATCTGCCCTGCAAAATCCATCCTGGGTGACCAGCCCAAGGCACCTGAGAAGCAGGAACAGAAGAAAAGCTGATCCCGCCTTGTGAACAGGCTGATTCATCTGTGGAAGGTCTGACTATTCTGGTTGAATATTTCGCATTTGAATCAGTGTCTTGACGAAAAAAGTTAATGTAGCTTCCGCAACTTTGGGGCACTTTACCGCTTGTTTGCAGGCGAAAGCCTGTGTTACTTTGCGACTGGTTCAGAAATCATGGAAGCAGTGCATGTCAAAAAACAGCCTCTCCCGCAGTTTGAAAACCCGAATTCTTGCGCTCGTCCTGATTGGCCTGCCCGTGCATTGCATTGCCACAAACCAGGAGCAGCAGCCTTGGGAAGCCAGTGTCCAGGAAAGCTCCTACAGCGCTGAAGTGCGTGATGCGCTGCTTGCCCATTATTCGAGCTGGGCTGGCACCCGCCACAAACTGGGGGGAACTGGTGAAAACGGCGTGGACTGTTCCAGTTTCATTCAAACCCTGTTTCAAGACCGGTTCAAAACCGTGTTGCCCCGCAGTTCCCGCGAGCAGATGACGCTTGGCGAGCGCGTGGACCTGTCCGAGCTTCAGTCCGGCGACCTGCTGTTTTTCCGCACCGGCCCCACCCGCAGACATGTGGGTGTGTACCTGGGTGACAACCAGTTCATGCACGTGTCCACCCGGGCAGGAGTTGAAATCGCAAAACTGTTCAGCCCTTACTGGCAACGCCACTTCATCACTGCACGCCGCCTGGGACTTGGCGGCTTCTGACACGGGGCGCGCACCGGTTGAACCCGTGCCAGCGTGTTTCCGCTGGCTTTACACTTTCAGGCTGAATGGCGTGAAGCGGGTGTTGGTGTCGTAGTAATCCTCGTTCTCCGCTTTTTTCAGGCGGGCGATGATGAAGTAGGTCAGCGGCGTGACCAGGATTTCCCAACCTGTTTTCAGTACGTACTGCGTGAGTGCCACCGTGATGATCTGGTCGGTGGTCATGATTCCCCAGAATGCAATGATGTAGAAAAGGGATGAGTCAATGAACTCGCCCACCACGGTGGAACCGATTGTTCGCGTCCACAGCCATTTTCCCTGGGTCCACAGTTTCATTTTGGCCAGCACGAAACTGTTCACGAAACTGCCGCTCCAGAACGCAATCAGCGAGGCCAGTACAATCCGCCAGGTATTGCCGAACACACTTTCCAGTGCGGGCTGGCGCTCAGCCCAGAAAGGTGCGGACGGCAGGCTGACCACCACGAATGCCATGAATGAGGCAAACAGCAAGGCACCGAATCCGGCCCACACTGCGCGGCGGTCACGGCCGTAACCATACACCTCGGTCAGAATGTCGCTGAAAATGTAAGAAACCGGAAAGAACAGCACACCGGCTGCGAATGTGACGGTGCCTACCAACGGCAAGTCCAGTTCGGCGATTTTTGCAGGCCCGATCAGGTTGGAACACAACAGCACAGCAACAAATGCAACCAGTACGAATTCGTAATATTTGTATTGCTTCATGGAGCATGGGTAACAGCAGGTTAGAATTCCTGAACCTTACACCACATTGGAATCACCATGGCGAAAACGGCTGCATCTGCACCCAAAGACCTTGCTTCCCAACTCTTTGAAGCAGAGGTTGCATTCTGGTTGCAGAACCTGAAAGGCAAGAAATTCCAGGCTTTGCTGGCAGAGGAACTTGGCCATGTTCTGGACCGTTTGCAGCATATTCAGCTGAACAAGGCTGTAGACCAGGAGAAGGTGAAGGCCACTGCCCAGCGTTATGCTGTGGAAATGGAAATTGGCGGCGCAATTCCCGAACTGTTTGGAGAAATTGCGAACCGCATTTTCGAATTCCAGGCCAGCAGGACCACGAAAATTGGCGAAGTGGTGTCCGATTCAGTTGCAACTGAGTTCATTGAGAAAATTTTCGAACAGCATGGTGTGCTGGATCATGCCGTGACCAACATCCGCAACAGCGCGCCTTTCCGCGATTTCCTGTCTGATGTGATATTCACGGTGCTGAAGGGCTATGTATTCGAGCAGAACAACCTGATGAAAAATTCCACCGTGGCCAGCAGCACCCGCAAGGTCAGGGAATGGCTGAGTTCGAAGGCCCCCGACCTTTCCGAAGGCCTGGAAGAGCGGATCAGGAACCTGATGGACAGTGGTGTGAAAAGCTCGCTGGAAATGGTGGATGAGACGCTGGACAATGAGCAGTACCGGGAAACCGCAATGAACAGTGCGCTTGCATTCTGGGATGTGATCCGCGACTGGCCACTGACGGCCTACCGGGATTATGTCAGCGAACAGGACCTCCAGGAATTCATGGTGCTGGGCTATGAATTCTGGCTTGAATTCCGGAACACTGAATATCTGAAATCCTGCATCAACCTGGGTGTTGATTTCTTCTTTGAGAAATATGGTGACCAGTCGCTGCAGGATTTGCTGGACGACCTGGGCATCAGCCGCGAGATGATCATGGATGAACTCGACAACTACCTGCCTGACCTGGCGGGTCTGGTTATTCGTGAGGGGCTTGCAGAGGGCTTTCTGAGACGCAACCTGCAGCGTTTCTACAGCAGCAAGAAAGTGCAGGATCTCCTGGCGTAATGAATCCGCAGCCAGCACGGAAGGGCTTTCAAAGCCCCCCTTGCCTGTTCTGACTGTTGCGGGATATTTACAGGTTTCCGGTGCTGGTGC
>DASUDJ010000300.1:0-9144 GCA_036275635.1 Limnobacter sp.
TCTGGCTCGCCCCGGTTGAACCTGGCCGAGCTTGGCCGGCTGGATTTCCAGGAGCCTGACCTGCAAAGGTTTCCCATGTTGCGACTTGCTTTTGAAGTGTTGAAACAGCCTGATACCCAGGCCCCGGTTTTCAATGCAGCCAATGAGGTTGCCGTGGACCTTTTCCTGAGCGAACAGATTGCATACATGGACATTGTGAAACTGACTGAAACCTGCCTCGAGAAGTTCGGCGGGAGTGGCGTTCAAAGCCTGGAGGACGCATTCGCACTGGATGAGGAAGTCAGGGTGTTTGCCCGGCAGTCTGCAAAAAGCTTCAATCACGGAATCTAAATGCTGAATTCGATTGTTTCATTTCTGATTGCCCTCGGAATCCTGGTTTTCATACATGAATACGGGCACTACTCAGTAGCACGCCTTTGTGGTGTTCGAGTGATCCGGTTCTCCGTGGGTTTCGGCAAACCAATCATTCGCTGGCTGAATCGAAAAACAGGTGTTGAGTGGACTATTTCCTGGATTCCGCTGGGTGGCTATGTTCGAATGCTGGACGAACGCGATCCAGAAAGCCTGCAAGGGCAGGGTATCAGGCTTGATGAAGCATTCAACCGGAAGCCGGTGGGCCATCGAATCGCCATTGTCCTCGCAGGCCCCTTGGCCAACCTGGCCCTTGCAGCGCTGCTGTATGGTTTTCTCGCGTACATGCAGCCCACGGGTCAGGCCACCCGGGTAAGTCAACCCACACCTGATAGCGTGGCATTTTTGGCAGGTCTGTCTGCCGGGGATGACATTTCCTCAATCAATGGAGAGCAGGTCCGCAACTGGAATGAAGTGTCCTGGGCGCTGATCAAGGCCAGGCTTTTCAGCAACGATCTCGAAATCCAGGTGAGCAGACTGGGGCAGTCGGTGACTCTGCAGTCTGTACCAGCCTCCAGGCTGGATGCGGAACTCGGCCCATCGTTGAGCCGCGATCTGGGTTTCGTGCCTTACGAGAAGAGGGTGCTGGTGCGCGGATCTGCAGAAGGAAGCGCGGCTGAACGTGCCGGCTTCAAAAAGGGAGACCAGGTGCTTTCGGTAGACGACATCGAAGTAGATTCCGCTGCACAATTCACAGGGCTGATCAAGATGAGGGCCTCCCGGGCCGTAACAATCCTAGTGAACCGGGAGGGACAGGAAATAAGCCTGAAAGCACAACCGGAGCCTTTCGTTCAGGAGGATGGGCAAACTGTGGGTCGACTTGGCCTTTCAATTGCAGGTGAACCCATGACTGTCAACTATCCGATGGGGCCGATGGAATCCCTGCTGGAAGGCGCGGGGCGCATGGTGGAGGTCAGCCTATTTTCCCTGGCTGCGTTGGGTAAGATGCTGACCGGCGACCTGTCGTGGAATCATCTCAGTGGCCCTGTTTCAATTGCGTCTGCAGCAGGCGAGTCCTCAAGCCTGGGCATCCTTCCCTTTTTGGGATTTCTGGCCATGGTTTCTGTTAGCCTAGGCATTTTGAACCTTTTGCCGATTCCTCTCTTGGATGGCGGGCACTTGATGTATTATTTTGCCGAAATCATCCGCGGCAGGCCTGTGGACGAGTCCTGGCAGGTGTTGGGTCAGAAGCTGGGAGTCCTGCTGATAGGCATGCTGACCATTGTTGCACTTTTTAATGATATTCAAAGGCTGTTTCACTGACGGCTTTCAAATACTGGTTCCAGCCCGGGTGGGCTGGTAGGAACGATCTGAATGACAATAAGAAGTATTCTGTTTCCATCACGCCTGGTGTATCCAATCGTGGCCACCTGCGCTTTGTCTGTAACGGTTGCACAGGCGCAGTCCAACCAGTTTGTTGTCAGGGACATCGAGGTGGAAGGCCTTCGCCGAACTGAGGCTGGTACGGTATTCAGCTACCTTCCTATCCGCGTGGGTGACACTTTTACTGATGAAAAAGCCCTGCAGGCCATTCGGTCATTGTTTGCCACCGGCTTTTTCGATGATGTGAAAATTTCCGCCAAGGGTGATGTGCTTGTGGTCACCGTTGTGGAAAGACCCGCAATTGCATCGGTTGAAATCAATGGCACAAAGGAATTTGACAAGAACACCCTGAAGGAAGCCTTGAAGGGTGTGGGCATCGGAGAGTCCCTGATTTTTGACAAGTCCCTGCTGGACAAGGCTGAGCAGGAATTGAAACGACAGTATCTGTCCCGCAGCAAATATGGCGCACAGGTGCAAACTCGTGTCGAGTCCCTGCCGAGAAACCGGGTGGGCATCACTTTCAATGTGGATGAGGGTGAATCTGCCTCCATCAAACAGCTCAAGATCCTGGGTGCCAAGAACTTCACCGAAAAGGAGCTGCTGGAACAATTCGAACTCAGTACAAGCGGCTTCATGTCGTGGTATAGCAAGAATGACCAGTATTCACGCCAGAAGCTGAGCGGTGATGTTGAAAAGCTGCGGTCTTTTTACCTGAATCGCGGCTATGCCGACTTCAGTATCGAAAATACACAGGTGCAGATTGCGCCAAACAAGCAGGATATATTCATCACAATCACGGTGAAGGAAGGTGAGAAGTTTACCTTCGGCGATATTGAGCTTTCGGGCCAGTTGCTGGGGAGGGATGATGAACTCCGCAGTCTGCTGAAAATGAAGAAGGGCGAAACCTTCAATGGTGAACTGTTGACTGACAGCTCGAAGGCCATTCAGGACCGCCTGGGCAATTACGGTTACGCTTTTGCCAATGCCAACGTGATTCCCGAGCTTGATCGCGAGAAGCGTACAGTCAACATCACCATGGCAGTGGACACCGGAAAACGGGTCTATGTGCGTCGCATGAATGTGGGCGGCAATACCCGTACCAAGGATGAAGTGGTACGCCGCGAATTCCGTCAGTTCGAATCGTCCTGGTATGATTCCCGGAAAATCCAGCTCTCCAAGGAACGGGTCGACCGGCTTGGTTATTTCTCCAAGGTGGATATTGAAACCCAGCCTGTGCCAGGCACATCTGATCAGATTGATGTGAACATGCAGGTTGAGGAAAAGCCAACCGGCAACCTTCTGCTGGGCGCGGGTATTTCCAGTACGGATGCCTTGGTGCTTTCTGCTGCCATTCAGCAGCAGAACCTGTTCGGCACAGGCAAAACTGTGGGCCTTGAGCTGAACACAAGCCGGGTGAATCGAACCATTTCATTCTCTCAGACTGACCCATATTTCACGATTGATGGAGTGTCCCGCAGCTTTGAACTCTATAACCGGCGAACCGACCCCAGTTCACTGAATCTGGGTGATTACATTATTGAAACAACGGGTGCGGGCCTGAGATTCGGTTACCCGATCAGCGAATTTGAACGTATTTCCTTCGGTGGTGGTTATGAAGGCACCGACCTCGAAGTAGGAGAGTTCAGCCCGGCGCGTTTCCAGCGTTATGTCAGTGATTTCGGAAACTCAAGCTATGCGATTCTGCTTAATGCCGGCTACTCCTATGACTCCAGGGATTCCGCCATCGCGCCAACCCGTGGTCGGGTAACCCGCCTGACGGCCGAATATGCCACCCCGCTGGGAGACCAAGAATTCATTCGTGCAACCTACCAGGAGCAGGTCTACTTCCCGATTGGCAAGCAATATACCCTCGCCCTGAATGGCGAGGTCACCGGCGGTTTCGGACTTGGCGATTCTCCTTATCCGATTTTCCGGAATGTGTATGCAGGTGGTATTGGAACTGTTCGAGGCTACAGGGCTTCCACCCTGGGTCCTCGTGATGCTGACAATGTGCCGATTGGCGGTTCAAAGCGTCTGATTGGCAATGCCGAGTTCTTCTTCCCGATTCCCGGCATGGCGAAAGACCGCACATTCAGGGCTTTCACATTCCTTGATGCAGGCAATGTGTTCCAATCCAACGAAAAACTTTCACTGGGTGAATTGCGCTACTCGACTGGTCTCGGTGTGTCCTGGCTTTCACCGGTGGGCCCGCTGAAGTTCAGCCTGGGTGTGCCACTCAATCGTGAACCGCAGGATGAAACCCAGCGGGTTCAGTTCACCATCGGTACAGGCTTCTAATTGCACGGGCCATGAGGCCAGCAGCTTTTATATTCGAATAACTATTGGAGAATGGTTTTGAAAAGCATTAAAAAATTATTGGTTGGTACAGCCCTGTCTTTCCTGCTGGTGCTGCCAACAATGGCTCAGGTGAAAGCAGCAACCAAGATCGGTTTCGTGAATACCGAGAGGATACTGCGTGATTCCAAGTTTGCAGTTGAAAGCCAGAAAAAGCTGGAGCGTGACTTCGCCAAGCGGCAGAAGGAGCTGGAAGACCTGGCCAACAAGGTAAAGGCCGAAGCCACAAAGCTGGACAAGGACGCAATAACATTGCCGGAAGCTGAAAAGGTTCGCCGCCAGCGCGAACTGGCTGAGTCTGACAGGGACTTTCAGCGCAAGCGTCGTGAATTCGAAGAGGACCTGGCCCAACGCAAGAACCAGGTGGTGGGTGAATTGGTCGAAAGGGCAAACCGGGTGATCCGCCAGATTGCAGAAAAGGAAAACTACGACATTATTTTCCAGGAGGCCGTATACGCCAACAAGCGCATCGACATTACTGACCAGGTGCTCAGCAGCCTGGATGGCGCGAAGTAACCTTTCATGAAATTCATTGATGCGAAGCTGGGCGACCTGGTCGCAATGCTGGGTGGATGCCTGGCTTCCTTCAATGGCACGCTCAGCCCAGAAGCCAGCGCCAAAGCCTCTGGCCTCGTCTTGAAGGGCATTCTGCCGCTGGAAAGGGCCCAGTCTTTCCACTTGGCGTTTCTGGCCAACACCAAGTTCAAGGAACAACTCCGCAGTACCCGCGCGGGTGTGGTGCTGGTGCGTGAACAGCATTTTGCAGACCTTTGCGACTACCTTGGCAAGGAAGATACCTCCATGCCTGCCGCAGTCGCATGGCTGGTCAGCGACCCTTACCTTTACTATGCAAAGCTTCAACAATGGTGGGTGACCCGCAGTGAGGCTGAGCACGCCCCAGGCATTCACCCCAGTGCAGTGGTTGACCCAACTGCAGTCATTTCAGCCTCAGCATCCATCGGACCGAACGCCGTGGTGGGCGCCTGGACAGAAGTGGGTGAGGGCAGTCGTGTTGGGCCTGGCGTGGTGTTGGGTCGACATGTAAAAATTGGTGCCCGCACCAGAATCCACCCGAATGTGACTATCTATGATGAATGCGAAGTCGGCGCTGATTGCATCATTCACGCAGGCGCGGTGATTGGCTCAGACGGTTTCGGCTTCGCCAATGAAAAAGGTGCCTGGGTGAAAATTCCACAAGTCGGCAGGGTACTTGTTGGTGACCAGGTTGAGATCGGTGCAAACACCACAATTGACCGGGGCGCACTGGACGACACCCTGATTGGCTTCGGCGTCAAACTGGATAATCAGATACAGATCGCACACAATGTGCAGGTGGGTGAGCACACCGCCATGGCGGGCTGCGTCGGAATTGCTGGAAGCACGGTAATTGGCGCACGCTGTACGGTCGGTGGTGCAGCCATGATATTCGGTCATCTGGAAATTGCAGATGGCACGCATGTATCGGGGGCTTCCGTGGTCATGGGCAGCATCAGGCAAGCAGGCGCCTACACGGGCATTTACCCACTGCAGGAACACAAGGACTGGGAGAAAACAGCAGTGACTCTCAGGCAATTGCTGAAACTGCGCGCGGATGTGCGCGAGTTGAAGAAACAATAAATTCAAAACCTATAAAAGTGTGAACTCAGAAGCTATGGATACCCCAGTGATGGACATCAAGGGCATTTTGGAAAATCTGCCCCATCGTTACCCTTTCGTGCTGGTTGACCGGGTACTTGAACTTGAACCCAATGTTCGAATTCTGGCCCAGAAAAATGTCAGCTACAACGAGCCGTTTTTTCCAGGCCATTTCCCGATTCATCCGGTAATGCCGGGTGTGTTGATCATGGAAGCACTGGCGCAGGCCGCTGGACTGCTGTCATTCAAATCCATGGAGGCTGCGCCTGAAAAAAACCTGGTGTATTACTTTGTGGGCATTGACAACTGCCGGTTCAAGAAGCCGGTGGTGCCCGGTGATGTTTTGATGCTGGATGTCCAGGTGGAACGTGTTTCGCGGGGTATCTGGAAATATGCTGCGAAAGCGCTTGTGGATGGTAACGTGGTCGCGCTTGCTGACTTGATGTGTACAGCCCGCGAAGTGTAAGGAACAGGTTCAGATGCCAATACATGCCTCTGCAGTGATTGATCCCAAGGCAGAACTCGACAGTTCTGTTGATGTAGGGCCGTTTTCGGTAATTGGTCCGAATGTGAAAATTGGTGCCCGCACAAAAGTGGGGCCGCACATGATCATTTCCGGGCACACCACGATTGGCGAGGACAATGTATTTCACGGTTCAGCCACGATTGGCGGCGATCCGCAGGACAAGAAATACAAGGGCGAACCCACAGAACTGATTATTGGTGACCGGAACACCGTGCGGGAATACTGCACGTTCAACACGGGCACCGTACAGGATGGCGGCAAGACCACCATGGGCCATGACAACTGGATCATGGCTTATGTACACATCGCGCACGACTGCCACATCGGCAACAACACCATCATCGCCAACAGCGTACAACTGGCTGGCCACGTGATTATCGGCAATTGGGTCATCCTGGGGGGCATGAGTGGTGTGCACCAGTTCATTCGCGTGGGCGATCACGCCATGACTGCCTTTCAAACCAAGCTGATGCAGGATGTGCCACCTTTCGTGATGGCGGCAGGTTACCCTGCCGCGCCCGCTGGCATCAATTCCGAAGGTCTTAAGCGCAGGGGTTTCTCGCCGGATGCAATACTGAATATCAAGCGTGCCTACAAGGCGATTTACCGGCAAGGTTTGTCAGTGGCCGAGGCCAAGAGTGCGATAGATGAGCTTGCTGCTGCAGCTCCAGAAGATGCAAAGCCTCACCTGGCCCACATGAAGGCCTTCCTGGACCAGGCCACCCGCGGCATCATTCGCTGATTCATGCGCGCGCCCCGCACCTCTTATCCCACCGCGCCGGTGGACCTGGCCATTGCCGTGGGCGAAGCCTCCGGCGACTGGATCGGTGCACTGGCAATCGAACAGCTGATCCAGGCTCAAGCGCTCCAAATGGAAGGAATTGCCGGCCCCAAGTTGCGCGCGCTCGGGGTGAATGCACTGCATGGTTCGGAAGAACTCTCAGTAAGAGGCTATGCAGAGGTGCTGCGCCATTTGCCACGCCTACTGAAGATGCGCAAAAGACTGATGAACCATTGGGCCGTCGTGAATCGACCCAAGGTATTTGTCGGGGTGGATGCGCCTGACTTCAACCTGAATCTTGAACTGGCACTGCGTGAAAGCGGCATACCCACTGTTCATGTGGTGTGCCCTTCCATCTGGGCCTGGCGCATGGAGCGCATCCACAAGATCAAGGCGGCTTGCAGCCATGTGCTCTGCATTTTTCCTTTTGAACCCGACATTCTTGCAAAAGAGGGCATTCCAGCCACCTATATTGGTCATCCGATGGCTACCTTGGTGCCCAGATCAATCGATCCACAGGCCTATCGAAGGCAGCTTGGGCTTGAATTGGATGGCCAGTTGCTTGCGGTGTTACCGGGCAGCAGAAATGCAGAGGTAAAGCACATTGGTCCCGCATTCGTACAGGCTGCATTAGAACTGCTGAGTGTCAAGCCTGACCTGCGGTTCGTAACCCCCATGCCACCGGCCAGTTCCCTGTTGGCTTACTTCAAATCCATGATTCCTGCAGGGCTTTTGTCCAGGTGGGCCCTTGTGGAAGGGCAATCCCATGAAGCGATGGCCGCATCGGATGCAGTACTGTTGGCCAGCGGTACTGCCACTCTGGAAGCAATGATGTACAGGAAGCCCATGGTGATTGCCTACAAGATGCCATGGCTGAGCTACCGGATGATGAAAGGCAAGGGTTACCTGCCTTATGTGGGGCTGCCGAACATCCTGCTCAATGAATTTGCTGTGCCAGAACTGATACAGGATGAAGCCACGCCGCGGGCAATGGCTGAGAATTTGCTGTTCCAGCTTGATGATGAAGCAAACCGGAATCGCCTTGAAAAACTGTTTGCAGAACAGCATCAGCGCCTCCTGTTGCCCTCCGGAGAAATTGCCAGCCAGGTTATTCAGCAGGTGATGCATGGCCGCGCGTGAAGCCTTCAACGCCAGGCCCAATCTGCTTCTGAATGACTGGGAATCCATCCGCCGTCACGCGATTCAACATGGGCTCTACGTGATTGGAGTAGACGAAGCTGGTCGCGGCCCCCTGTGCGGGCCAGTTGTGGCAGGTGCAGTGCTGCTTGCCGAGCCATGCAGCATCAATGGGCTGGCCTGTTCAAAAACATTGAGTGCCAGTAAAAGAGATCTGCTGGCCCGGCAGATCCAGGAAAGTGCCCAGGCTTGGGCCGTGGCGCAGGCCTCGGTGGAAGAAATTGACCAGTTGAACATTCTGCAGGCCAGCCTGCTGGCCATGCACCGGGCAGTTCAGCAGGTGGTCGAACTCGCACAGCTGAATCCATCCCGCTGCCTGGTGCTGGTGGATGGCAACAAGTTGCCCGCATGGCCATTTGAGGCGATCGCCGTGATCAAGGGCGATACAAAAATTCCGGCCATTTCTGCCGCTTCAATACTGGCCAAGGTCAACCGGGATGAATGGTGCAAGGAGAATGCACTGAAGTTTCCGCAATATGAACTTGATGTAAACATGGGCTACCCGACTGCCAGGCACATGGCCCTGCTCACCCAGCATGGCGCTGCGACCATTCACAGGCGCAGTTTCCGGCCAGTGCGGGAGGCGCTTCAAAACTCTCGCCAGGAGCAGGAGTATGGAACAGTCGATGGGCATTGAAGGAAAATTCCGGCGAATTGAATCGGCCCAGAATGAACGATTCAAGGCGGTCATACGTCTGCTGGGCTCGAATTCAGCGATGAGGGCTACTGGGCTTGCTGCAGCAGAAGGTCTGCACCTCGCGGAATACCTGTTGAACGGCAAAGACCAGGAAATTGAGTCAATCTGGGCTCCTGACAGCCTATTGGACAATCCGGAGTGGCTGGCACTGTTGCATTCAAGCGGCTTGCTTCTGCAGTGTGATTTTCCCTTGTTGGTATTGCCTGACAATCTTTATTC
>DASUDJ010000301.1:0-10390 GCA_036275635.1 Limnobacter sp.
TTGGCTGTGGGTGCCCTGGGCGGCGTGTATCTGTGCGGTGGCATTCTGCCTCGTATTCAATCCTTTTTTGTTGAAAGCGATTTTCTTTCGCACTTCCGCAACAAGGGGCGCTTTTCCGAACTGGTGCAACAGGTGCCAGTTTCTCTGTCTCTTGCAGAATTTCCGGGTCTGACCGGGGCCGCTGCCTACCTGTCCAACCCAGATTTGCCCTAATTACTGCGAATTGGCCTTGAATCTAGAATTCAGGTTGACATTTGAATGTGAGCCATCATGAACCTGTTTTCCAGACTCAAGCAACGCGCCGCTGAGGGCAAACCGCTACGCGTGGGCATGATCGGTGCCGGGAAGTTCGGCTCCATGTACCTGTCGCAAGTGCCGCGCACACCTGGCATACACATGGTGGGTATTGCCGATTTGTCGCCTGAACGTGCGAGAGCCGCCTTGAAGAACGTGGGCTGGAAAGCAGGCACCTATGACGCCGGGAACCTCGAGCAGGCTGCAAAGGACGGTAACACTGCAATTATTGAAGACGGCATGCGGCTGATTCAATCGCCTTTTGTGGACATCATCATTGATTCCACCGGCAACCCTGCGGTGGGTATCCAGCATGTGCTGGCCTGTTGTGAATACAGAAAGCACATCATCTTGGTGAATGTGGAAGCCGACGCTTTGGCTGGCCCCTTGCTGAAGCGCAAAGCCGATGAAGCCGGCATTGTGTACTCCCTGGCCTACGGTGACCAGCCCGCCCTGATATTTGAAATGGTGGACTGGGCGAGGGCAGCGGGATTTTCTGTAACCGCAGCAGGCAAGGGCACCAAGTATCTGCCCGCTTATCATGAAAGCACGCCTGACACGGTGTGGAACCACTATGGCCTGACTGCTGAAGATGCAGCCAAGGGCGGCATGAATGCCCAGATGTTCAACAGCTTCCTGGACGGCACCAAGAGTGCGATTGAAATGGCGGCAGTGGCCAATGCAACAGGTCTTGCTGCACCCAGCGGCCTGAAATTTCCTGCGGTGGGTGTGGATGACCTGGCCCGCATCCTTAAACCCAGACAGCATGGAGGCATATTGGATGTGGCTGGCCAGGTGGAGGTGATTTCCAGCGTGGAACGGGACACCCGCCCGGTATTCCGCGACCTTCGCTGGGGCGTGTATGTCACGTTTTCTGCCGACAGTGAATATGTGGCCAGGTGTTTCAAGGAATATGGTTTGATCACCGACCCAAGCGGGCAGTATTCCAGCATGTACAAGCCCTTTCATTTGATCGGCCTGGAACTTGGAATCAGCGTGGCCTCGGTCGGTGTTCGTGGTGAATCCACTGGCGCACCAATCTGCTGGAACGGGGATGTGGTAGCCACGGCCAAGCGTGATCTGAAAGCCGGTGAAATACTGGATGGGGAAGGGGGTTACACCGTGTATGGCAAGTTGATGCCAGCCAGTGAATCGCTGGCTCTGCAAGGCCTGCCCCTGGGGCTTGCGCATGGTGTAAAACTGCTGAAGCCAGTGAAAGCCGGTCAGGCAGTCGGTTGGAATGATGTGGCGTTTGATGCCGATTCCACGGCGGTGAAATTCCGCCGTGAAATGGAACGCGTGTTTACGGCGTCACAATATTGAAGTTGCCGGTGGCCTTGTCCAGCATGCTGAAAAACTGGCCCAGCTTCACAGTGCTGCCCTTGATTTTTGTCTGCTCCGACAGCAGCAGTTCTGCAGCGCCGGCTTCTCCTGTCATCATGTCCAGGAAAAATGCCTTGCTCAGCGTCAGGGTGGCATCCGACCTGGAATCAGGTGGACTGGCCTTGTGATGCAGCACACTGTTGTTGATCCGCAGCACAAAACTTTCTTTTGTGTCTGAAAACACCAGGTTGATCTGGATGTCTCTGCCTTCGGCCTTTTCACTATTCAGTGCGGCTGCCATGCCTTCGAGGAAGCGCTCGGTGGGCGTGTGCTTCAGCATGTCGAGAAACATGTTCCGCCTGAAGCCTTCCGAATAGCCGCCTTCTCTCAACTCGAGTGCACCTGTCAGGTAGAAATTGCGCCAAACTGCAGACTCTGCCATGTAACCCATCTGGTCAAAACTTTCAGCCAGCAAACGCTTGGCACGCAGGTTACCCGGTTCTGCATACACTGCATGTTTCAACAGCTCAGCCGCCCAGCGGTATTCCCCCTTTTTCACCTCATGCTCTGCCCGGTCCAGCAGTTTCTCGATACCACCAGCCACCTCCACATAGCGTTTTGCTGTTTCAACCGGCGGCAGCGGATTCAGGTTGGCGGGGTTGGCATCAAACCAGCCCATGTACATCTGGTACACAGCCTTCACATTGTGTGACACGGTGCCGTAATAACCGCGGCTGCTCAGGAAACCGTGCAATGTGGGCGGCATTTCCACCTTGTCTGCAATCTCGGTGGCCGTGTAGCCTGCATTCATGTGCCGCACGGTTTGGTCATGAATGAAGCGGTAAGTGTCGCGCTGCTTCTCCATGAAATTGCGGATGTTCTCCTGGCCCCACACTGGCCAGTTGTGCTGGTGGAACATCACTTCCGCATTCCCTGCATACGCAATAGCCTCATCCATGTAGCCAGCCCATTTCAGCGCATCGCGAACCTTGGCACCCCGGGGTGTATACAGGTTGTGCAGGGTGTGGCCGAACAACTCCGCGCTACCAAATGCCTTCAACTGGGGCAGGTAAAACACGAATTCGGATGGTGCCTCGCTGCCTGGCACATTGTGAAACATGAATTCCAGGCCATCCAGTGTGTGGGTTTCCTTCGATTCCTTCACGGTGAGGGTTGGGGGCAATATGCCCACCTTGCCGTAGGCCACAGCCTTGCCCAATCCGTTGTCCACCAGCCCTTCGGGGCTTTTTGGCAGGCGCTTGCCATACATGTAGATTGAACGGCGCGCCATGGCCATGCCCACCAGCAGGTTCTCACTGGTGGCTTCTTCCATGAAGCCCACCGGGGCCACCACGGGTATGCTCCGGCTTCTCGCTTCTTCAGCGGACACCACACCCAGCACGCCGCCAAAATGATCCACGTGGCTGTGCGTGAAAACAATCGCAGTCACCGGTTTGTCGCCCAGGTGTTGGCGGGCAAAGGCCATGGCGGCCCTTGCTGTTTCCTCACTGGTCAGCACATCCACAACAATCCAGCCGGTGTTGCCCTCGATCAGCGTCATGTTCGACAAATCGAACCCGCGCAACTGGTATATGCGGTCTGCCACCTTGTAAAGCCCAATCTGGTTGTTCAGGCTGGCCTGTCGCCACAGGCTGGGGTTCACGGTTTCGGGGGCCTTGCCTTCAATGAAATTGAATGCGTCATAGTCCCAGATGACTTCCCCAGCGCTGTTCTTTACCTGGCCGCTGGGCCTGGCAATAAAGCCTTTGCGGGCGTCTGCATGATTGGCCTCGTCCACCAGGTCGGTGTGTTTCCCCACTTCGACGTGAAAGGCCTTTGTGAATGTGCTTGCAGCGCTGTTGGAATTGTCTGTCTCAACCGGCCTTGTGCAGGCAGCCAGCAACAGGCTTCCGATTGCGAAGGCAATCAGCTTGGTGTGCAGTGTCATGTTGTCCCCGTTTTATGAGGCGAATTCAAATACACTCGCCTTGTTGTCTGGGTTATTACATCATGAAAGTGACATGCTCCGTGTCAGTTTCATGGACCTATTTTCAAAGATTCAGCCATGCTTTTGCGGGAAGGCAACAGTGTGCCGGGGAATTCATCATGGGATTTTTAGCCAATTGGTATGACCGCCACGTACTGCCCGGCCTGCTGGATTGTGCCTGCGGCATGAAAGCAATCCATCGCCAACGTCAGAAGGTGGTACCCAAGGCCAGTGGCAGGGTGCTTGAAATCGGAATTGGTACAGGCCTGAACATGAGGCACTATGAGGCGGGCAAAATTGAATCGTTGACGGGCCTTGATCCCGCCCTGCAGATGCACAGGCTGGCGAAAAAGCGCATCAGGGCGGCGGGGCTGAAAGTGGACCTGCTGGGCCTTGCGGCCGAGCAGATTCCCCTGCCCAGCCACAGCATGGACACACTGGTGATGACTTACACACTCTGCACAATTCACGAACCAGTGCAGGCCCTGAAGGAAATGAAGAGGGTACTGAAGCCGGGTGGCAGGCTGCTGTTCTGCGAGCATGGCCTGGCACCGGATGTGGAAGTTCGAAACATGCAGAACCGGCTGCAACCCCTGTGGGGCAAGCTGGCTGGCGGCTGCCACCTGAACCGGGACATTCCAGCCCTGCTGGCGGAGGGTGGCTTTCAGCTGAATGAAATCGCAAGCATGTACCTGCCAGGCCCCCGGCCATTCACCTACAATTACTGGGGCGAGGCCAGCTGAGCCGGATATCCGGCCTTGCTGATTGCATCCACCAGAACGTCTGCTGCCATTTGCCCCTCCACCTGCACCCGTTTTGTGGTCAGGTCCACCTTCACTGTGGCCTCCGGGTCCAGCGATTTCACGACACGTTCCACGTTGGCGGAGCAACCGCCGCACTTCATTTTTTCAACATTCAGTTCAATCATGTTCAGGCTCCCTGCGTTAATGACAAGTGCACTTTAAAGCTTCCAATCATGGTAAGGTCAAGTGCTTGACATTGACATGATGTGAAGGTTCATCATTTGTCCATCTTTCAAATGGGAGTATGCGATGAGTAACAGTCACACGATCAGTTTAAACATAGGCGGCATGAGTTGTGCATCCTGCTCTTCCGCTGTGGAAAAGGCATTGCTGAAGGTGCAGGGTGTCCAGCAGGCCACGGTGAACCTGGCCACTGAAAAAGCCAGGGTTGAGTTCTCCGCACCGGCCACTCCTGAACAGATTGCCAGGGCAGTGGTGGAGGCTGGTTACGAAGCTCAGATTCCGATTACTCCAGAAGCTGCAGTGGCTGCCCCGGCTGTGAAAACCGGCAGCGGCGATGCGCTGTCTGAAGGCGGCCGGGTACTGGTTGCCGCGTTGCTGACACTCCCCCTGGTTTTACCCATGCTTCTGATACCGTTCGGTACGCACTGGATGTTGCCTGGCTGGCTGCAATTGTTTCTGGCCGTTCCCGTGCAGTTCTGGCTGGGCGGCCGCTTTTACCGTTCAGGCTTGAAGGCCGTTCAGAACCGCACCGGCAACATGGATCTGCTGGTGGCCATTGGCACCACGGCTGCTTTTGGCCTGTCGGTTTACATGATGGAGCAGGGCAGCACTCACCTGTATTTCGAGGCGTCCAGCGCGGTAATCACCCTGGTGATGCTGGGCAAGTGGCTGGAGGGCCGTGCCAAGCGACAGACCACGGCAGCGATTGCTGCCCTGCAGGCCTTGAAGCCCGACACCGCCCATGTGCGCAGAAATGGAATTGAGCAGGACATCCCGATTGCAGAAGTGCAGTTGGGTGATGAGGTACTGGTCAGGCCCGGAGAGCGCATTCCTGTGGATGGCCTGGTGCTGGAGGGCAGCAGCCATGTGGATGAAGCCATGATTACCGGTGAAAGCGAACCCGTGGTGAAAGAGGCGGGTTCAAAGGTGACTGGTGGTGCCGTGAACCTGGATGGTCGCCTGCTGGTGAGAACCATTGCAGTGGGGACGGAAACGACGCTGGCCAGGATCATTCGCCTGGTGGAAGATGCACAGGCGGCCAAGCCGGACATTCAAAAGCTGGTGGACAAGGTCAGTGCAGTGTTTGTACCCGTGGTGCTCGTGATTGCCGCAATCACCTTGCTGGGCTGGGGCATTTGGGGTGAACTGACCGAAGGCACCGGCAACCACTGGGAGCAGGCAATTCTGAATGCCGTGGCCGTGCTGGTGATTGCCTGCCCCTGTGCATTGGGCCTAGCAACACCCACAGCCATCATGGCGGGCACAGGCGTTGCAGCAGGCCATGGAATTTTGATCAAGGACGCCCAGGCGCTCGAGTTGGCCCATAACATTCAAACCGTGGTGTTTGACAAGACCGGCACCCTGACTGTGGGCAAACCCAGCCTGGTGCAAGTGCTGGCCTTGCAGGGCTCGCAACAGGATATGTTGGCCAAGGCTGCTGCCGTTGAAGCAGGCAGCCTGCACCCCTTGGCCAGTGCAGTCAGCCAGCGCGCAGCCCAGCTTGAACTGGCTGTGCCCCAGGCCCTTGATTTGCATGATGTACCCGGAAGGGGTCTTTCTGCCGTGGTCAGCGGTTCCCAGGTCTATGTGGGCACCCAGCGCTGGATGGTGGAATTGGGAATCCCGGAAAACCTGATGACACAGGCACTTGAACAACTGCAGGCGGGTGCCGGTACCCGTTCCTGGGTGGCGGAACAAAATGACAGTGGCCTCCATTTGCTGGGTCTGCTGGCTTTCGGGGATGAGCTGAAGGCCAGTGCAAGGCAGGCGGTGAATTCACTGCACCAGTTGAATGTCGGCACTGTGCTTCTGACTGGTGACACGCAGGCCAGTGCAAACCAGGTGGCTTCTCAGCTTGGCATCCAGAGAACCCTTGCCGAGCAGTTGCCGGGAGACAAATCCAATGCGATTTCAGGATTGCGCAGTTCCGGAACACTGGTGGCCATGGTGGGCGATGGTATCAATGATGCACCAGCCCTTGCAGCCGCCGATGTCAGCTTTGCCATGTCGACCGGCACGGATGTGGCTATGCACACGGCGGACATTACCTTGATGCGTTCCGACCCCAGCCTGGTTGCGCAAACCATTGATATTTCCCGGCGCACCTATTCAAAAATCAAGCAGAACCTGTTCTGGGCCTTCATCTACAACCTGGTGGGCATACCGCTTGCCGCCCTGGGTTACCTGGACCCGGTGATTGCGGGTGCGGCCATGGCCTTGAGCTCGGTCAGCGTGGTGACCAACGCATTGATGCTTCGCAACTGGAAACCGAAACAATAAACTCAGGAGAGTGAAATGGACTTAGATGTAGCAAAGCCCTGGTTCACGATTGGTGAAGCTTCGATTGAATCGGGTATTTCAGCAAAAATGATTCGCCATTACGAACAGGTGGGTTTGCTGAAAGAGGCTGCCCGAACCGAGGCAGGTTACCGGCTTTACAACCAGCGGGATCTCCACGTGCTGCGTTTCATACGCCATTCACGCGACCTGGGTTTTTCCATCCGGCAAATCGAGGAGCTGCTGGGCTTGTGGCAAAACACGGAACGGCCAAGCCGGGAAGTGAAGAAACTGGCACAAACCCACCTGGATGCACTGGATGCGAAAATCCGGGAACTGAACCAGATGAAAGCGGAACTGCAAAGACTGGTGAGTTGCTGCAAGGGTGACAACCGGCCGGATTGCCCGATACTGGACGGGCTGGCCAATTGAATGCGGCCCGGGCAGTCAAATCCCGGTAACCACCACCCTGTGCCCGGTTTCTGCCTTGCACACAGTCACGGGCAAACCATACATCCTGCTCAGGTTGCCTGAATTCACCACTTCACTGGCTGGCCCCAGTGCCAGCACGCGACGGTTCTCAAGCAGGCATGCATGTGAATCAAGATCCAATGCGTCCTGGGGATTGTGGCTGCTGAACACCACGCTTTTTCCCTGCTTTGCAAGCCGCAGAAGCATCTGCAATACAGTGGATGAATTCCCAAGGTCGAGATTCGCAGTGGGCTCATCCAGCAACAGGATTTCCGCACCCTGGCACAGGGCTCGGGCTATCAACACCAGTTGCTGCTGGCCACCTGACAGCATGCTGAAATCACGTTGTCTCAAGCCAGCCACCCCCAGTTGCTCCAGGCATTCATCCACCCGCTGATGGTCGCTTTTTGCCGGTCCGCCAAACAGGCCCCAGTGGGCAGTTCGGCCCATCAACACCATGTCGCCCACTGAATAACCCAGGCTGTTCGCATGGCTTTGGGGCACATAGGCCATGCAGCGGGCCAGATCACTTTTCTGCATGTGATGGATGTTCTGCCTGTCCAGCAACACCTGCCCTGAAACCGGCTGAACAAGGTTCAGCAGTGTCTTGATCAGGCTGCTTTTCCCGCTGCCATTCCTGCCCAGCAGGCAGAGAATTTCACCCGGCTTTACCTCCAGCCTGATGCCTTCCAGCACCGCGCAACCGCCATAGCCGACGGACAATTCTTCTGTTTGCAGGATCATGCGGCCACCTTGCTGCGTTTCAGCAAAAGCACCAGGAAAAATGGTGCGCCAAGCAGTGCAGTCAGAATCCCCAGCGGAATTTCAACTTCACCCAGGCTGCGGGACGCCGAGTCCACCACCAGCAGAAACAGAGCACCCATCAAGCTCGAGACCGGCAACAGGCGTGAAAGCCCTGGACCGACCAGCAGGCGGGCTGCATGTGGCACCAGCAGGCCGATCCAGCCAACCACACCTGAAACAGCCACCACGGCGCTGGTCATCAGTGTCGCCAGTGCAATCACGGCAATCCTGATTGGCTGCGGCTTCACACCCACAGCTTGCGCTTCCTGCTCGCTCAGACTCAGGATATCCAACCGCCAACGCAGCAGGTAAAGCAGCAACCAGGCGAACAGCACCACCGGAGCAATCAGAAAAATTTCATTCATCTGCAAGCCGCTGAGGCTGCCCAGCAGCCAGAAGGTAATGGCAGGTAACTGGTCGTAAGGGTCGGCCATGATCTTCAACAGGGAAGTTAGTGCACCTGCCAGCGCGCCCAGCACTACGCCTGTCAGCACCAGGACCAGGCTGCGGTCGGCATGCTGCAGAGTACGGCACAGCAGGGTCACCAGCACCACGGCCAGAATGCCGCCACCGAATGCAAAGCCTTGCACAGCCAGCACCGGCAAGCCAATGTACAGGGCGGTGGCGGCACCAAGGCCTGCGCCGGATGACACACCCAGCACATCGGGCGACACCAGCGGGTTGCGGAACAGCAACTGAAAAGCTGTACCTGCGGCGGCCAATGCTCCTCCCACCAGCATGGCGCCCAGCATGCGGGGCAGTCGAATGTCCTGCATTACCTGCACTGTCATTTCATCACCATGCCCGGAAATTGCGGCAATGCTGTCCAGCAGCGGAATAGGATAGGCGCCCAGCGTAAGCGACAGTGCAGCTGCAGACACCAGCAGGACCAGCAAAATCCACATCACAGGAAGGCGCGCATGACCTTGCATCTGGCCTCAGCTTTTCAGTAGTTGGGGAATGATCGCCTTCAGGAGGCGGGCGATTTCATCCGCGTCCATATTCGGGTCACGAATTGCACGGATCTGCAGGCCATCGAACAGGGCCATCAGGATGGTGGATTTCGCGGCCAGTTTGTCCTTTCCAGCCAAAGACTGTTTCTCGGTATTCCCGGCAATTGCGTTGCCTGGTGTATCCGCAGTTGCATCCGGAGTGGGCTCTGGAGTGGAACCAGCCAGGAGGATGCCCTCAATCAGGTTGCTGACCTTTTCCCGGATGACCGCATCCGTGCACTGTACAGTGGCGGCCACCTTCGGATTCCTTGCTGCTTCGGCAAGGATTTCCATGTCCAGTTCACGACGGTCAATGCGTCGCTGCACGCCTTCATCCACGGTGCCCAGCATGGCTTTCAGGATGTCTTTCTCGCCCTGGATTCTTGCGATCCGCTCCAGTGCCTGGTCCATGTCCCGCTTCACCATGGCCGCGATGATGGCCTCCTTGCTTTCGAAGTAATTGTAGATGTGGCCTGCACTCATGCCGAATGATTTCGCAATTTCAGCCATGCTGGCCGCATGAAAGCCACTTTTTCGGAAGCACTCGGCTGCTGCATCCAGGATTTGCTGCCTGCGCAGTTCAGCCTTGCCTCCAGGGGATTTTGTCTCCTGGTTCATCTTATTCTCCCTGCGCAACGATATTTGCCTGTGGTCGCTTTCTGCCCATCAGGCGCGTAACCACCACGAAGAAAAGTGGCACGAAGAAAATGCCCAGCACTGTCGCAGACACAGTGCCGCCCAGTACACCGGTGCCAATTGCATTCTGGCTGCCCGAACCTGCGCCTGTTGAAATGGCCAGCGGTACCACGCCCAGGCCAAATGCCAGCGAGGTCATGATGATGGGGCGCAGGCGCATGCGCACGGCATTCAGCGTGGCTTCCAGCAAATCCATGCCCTGATCGTATTGCTCCTTGGCGAATTCAACAATCAGGATTGCATTCTTGGCCGACAGGCCCACCGTGGTCAGCAGAGCCACCTGGAAATACACATCATTCGACAGGCCTCGACCTACTGTGGCAGCAAGCGCACCCACCACGCCCAGCGGCACGATCAGCATCACTGCAAAAGGAATCGACCAGCTTTCATACAGTGCTGCCAGGCACAGGAACACAATCAACAAAGACAGTGCATACAGCAAGGGGGCTTGTGAGCCAGACTGTTTTTCTTCGAAGGAAAGCCCGGTCCATTCAATGCCCATGCCTTCCGGCAGGCCTGCTGCAATTTTTTCCATTTCTGCAATTGCATCGCCCGAGCTT
>DASUDJ010000302.1:0-2915 GCA_036275635.1 Limnobacter sp.
CGGTACAAGTGCTCCGGCGCTGAAAGTCAGGGCGGAAGCCACAGCGGCCTGCAGGGGCTTCGCAGTGCTGTGTGGCGTGATGCCCAGTTCATCCTGTGCATGGGCAGCCAGTGCATCATGGCGTGTCAGGGCGACAGCCACCTGGTGAGCCAGTTCAGCGGACAGGCCTTTCTTTTCATATAGACCCTGCAGTTCAAGCAACTCCTGGCGGGGGTTTTCATGCAGGTGTTTCGCCTCCAGCGCCAGTTCGGCTTCTTCCGCATCTGCCTGGGACTTCACCGACACCCATTCCCCTGCAGCCATGGATGCAGCGCCTGCCACAAGGCCAGCCACGCCGGCTGCCAGCACGGTGGAATAACTGGCTCCGCTGCTGGCCATGCCCACCAACAGGCTGGAAATCGAGATAATCCCGTCATTCGCACCCAGGGTTGCAGCACGCAACCAGGCGATGCGGTGGGCGATATGCTCATGATTGTAGGCAGGCGTCTTGTTCACTGGCCAAGGTTTCCCAGCAGATCAGCCTGGACAATTTCAATCCAGTATCCATCCGGATCTTTCACAAAGGCGACATTCCGCATCTTTCCCTGCTCGGGCCGCTTGACATACTCCAGCCTGTTTTCATCAAACCAGGTCACTGCCTGCTGAAGATCAGGCACTGAAAAGCAGATGTGGCCAAAGCCCTGCGGTTGGGCATTGCCATCATGGTATTTGAAGTCGGCCTGGTTTTCCGTGCCCCAGTTGTGCGTCAGTTCAAGCACGCCGCGCTGGGAAAAGGTCCACACCGTGCGGGCGGCAGTTTCTTCGGGCGGAGTTTCACCAGCCTGAAGTTTGGCCAGAAAATACAGGGAAAAAGACATTTCCGGAAAGTCCAGCTTGCGCAGCAGGGTCATTCCGAACATTTTTTCATAAAACCCAAGCGACACTTCCGGATTACGGATGCGCAACATGGTGTGATTGAAAACAAAACCATCATGCGGTTTCTGACTCATGACTGTGGACTCCCTGCTGACTGTTGTCAGCTATTTGACTCGCCGCTTTTCAAGCTTGCGGGCCAGTGTTCTTCGATGCATACCCAGGCGGCGTGCTGTTTCTGAAATATTGAAATCTGTTTCCACCAACACTTCATGAATGCGTTCCCACTCCAGGTTCTTGATGGACGTGGCGCGATTGCTCAACTCCACTTGTTCAACACCTGCAACATGACCAAATGCAGCTTCAATGTCATCCGTGTTGGAAGGCTTGGCCAGGTACTGGCAGGCACCCAGCTTGATTGCTTCCACAGCAGTATTGATGCTTGCAAAGCCGGTCAGGACGACAATCAGCATGTCCGGATTGTGGGCATGCAGGGCCTGGACACAGTTCAAACCGGATGAATTGCCGCTCAGCTTCAGGTCAACCACTGCATGGGTTGGTGTGTGTTCCAGCAGCAGGGCCTGCATGGCTTCCTGGCTGGGCGCATGAAGCACTGAATAGCCCCTGCGTTCGAATGAACGTTTCAGCACCCTGGCAAAGGCTTCATCATCCTCCACCAGCAGCAGGAGGCGGTCTTCCACCGGCAAGAAGCCGTCGGTTTCAGCCTGTGGTGAATCTGTGGCCTGTGCAGGCAGGCTGTCCGGTTGATTGCTCATTCGCCTGTGTCCTCCTGCAACACCAGTGAATTCATTGGCAGGCTTATTTTAACTTCCGCTCCGCCTTCCTGCAGGTTGCGTGCCTGGATTGTACCGCCCAGGGTTCGGGCCACATTCATCACCAGGAACAGGCCAAGGCCGCCACCCGGTTTTCCCTTGCTGGAATTGTAGGGCGTGCCCAGTTGCTGCAGGATGTCTGGCTGGAAACCGGGGCCGCGGTCGGTCACTGTCAGGAGCAGGTTCTGCTGGTGTACAGACACCTGGAATTTAATCCAGCCTGGCGACACTTCCATGGCATTGTCAAGCACATTGAACACCATCTGTTTCACGGTGGAATCAAAGGCCACTGCATACTCCTGTTCAACCCGGTTGATGTACTCAAACTGCTGCACGCTGCGGGTTTCTTCCCACTCTTCCACCAGGTTTTCGAAAAACTCATTCAGGCTGGTTCTTGATGAAGACTCACCCCGCGTTTCGCCAGCCGACAGCAAGATGCCGCTGACAATGCTTTTACACCGCAGCAACTGGGCCTGCATTTCCTCGATTTCCTGCAACAGGTCTACATCCTTCGCAAATTGCGGCATGCGTTTCCAGTCATTCAGCACCACTGACAGGGTAGCCAGCGGTGTACCCAGTTCATGCGCCGCCCCACTGGCCAACAGGCCCATGCGAACAATATGTTCTTCCTCGGCTGCACGCTGGCGCATGGCAGCCAGCACGGCATCACCAGCCCGCAGGTTGCGTCCGATGCGGGTGATGAAAAAAACAATCAGTGATGCATTCAGCACAAAACAGATGACCAGGCCCGTGGCATAGAGGTCTGCCAGCCTGTAGGTGCTGTCCACCGGCCACGCCAGTGGCATGTTGAATACAGACAGAAACACAAGGCACAGGCTGGTAATGAACACCACCACCCAGGTGGATTCTGCCCGCAGCAGCACCGCACTCAGGATGATCTGTAACAGGAACAGGAACACAAAGGGATTGTTGATGCCGCCCGTGAAATACAACTGGGCTGTCAGGCTGCCAATGTCCACCAGCAGGGCCAGGAAAAGCTCCCTGTTGCTGACTACCCTTTCTTCATGCCAGCGCAAATGGCTGCCCAGGTTGAATGCGATCAGGCAGACCATCACGGTCAGCATGTTGAACATGGGCAACTGGATACCCAGGCCCCAGGTGGCCATCAGGATGGTGATCAACTGCCCACCCACTGCCAGCCACCGCAGGTGGATCAGGTGCAGCATGTTCTTGTGGCCGGTTTCATTCACCACATTTTTTTCGTCAAAG
>DASUDJ010000303.1:0-3973 GCA_036275635.1 Limnobacter sp.
TTCCGCACATCACCAATGAAATCCAGGCCTTCATCGAGAGAGGCGCGAAAGCGGCATGGGGCGGTGAAACCGATGTGGCCATCGTGGAAATCGGCGGCACGGTGGGTGACATTGAATCCCTGCCATTCCTTGAAGCAGTGCGCCAGATGAGCCTTCGCCTGGGCCGCAACAGTGCCTGTTTTGTGCACCTCACCCTGGTGCCCTTCATTGCATCTGCTGGTGAACTGAAAACCAAGCCCACCCAGCACAGCGTGCAAAAATTGCGTGAAATCGGTATTTCTCCAGATGCCTTGTTGTGCCGCGCGGACCGTCGTATTCCGGATGATGAACGGGCCAAGATTTCCATGTTCTCCAATGTGCAGCTGGAAGCGGTCATCTCGGTTTGGGATGCCGACACCATCTACAAGATTCCAGCCATGCTGGAAGCGCAGAAGCTGGATGACATTGTTCTTGAAAAGCTGAACATCCAGGCTCCACGTGCCGACCTGTCCAAGTGGGCGGAAATTGTTTATGCCCAGGAAAACCCGGCGCAGAACATCACCATTGGCATGGTGGGCAAGTATGTGGACCTGACCGAATCCTACAAGTCGCTGATTGAAGCACTTAACCATGCCGGTTTGCATACCCGCACCAAGGTCAACATCAACTACATTGACTCCGAAGAAATCGAAGTCAACGGCACGGAAAGCCTGAAAAAACTCGATGCAGTGCTGGTTCCCGGTGGTTTCGGAAAGCGCGGCACGGAAGGCAAGATCAAGGCCATCCAGTTCGCCCGCGAAAACAAGGTGCCATATCTGGGCATTTGCCTGGGCATGCAACTGGCCGTGATTGAATTTGCCCGACATTGTGCAGACCTGCCGAAGGCCAATTCCACGGAATTCGACAGCCAGGCAGAAACGCCTGTTGTTGCGCTGATTACCGAGTGGAAAGACAGCAGCGGCAAGGTTGAAGTACGCAATGACCAAAGTGACCTGGGTGGCACCATGCGCCTGGGGTCACAGCGTTGCCCAATTACCCCCGGCACCCTGGCCGCATCCATCTATGGCCCCGAGGTGAACGAGCGTCACCGCCACCGGTATGAAGTGAACAACAATTATGTCCCCCAGCTGGAAGCTGCAGGCTTGCGCATCACTGCACGCACCCCGACTGAGAATCTGCCTGAAATCATGGAGTTGCCTGATCACCCCTGGTTCTTCGGTGTGCAGTTCCACCCTGAATTCACCAGCACCCCGCGCGACAGTCATCCATTGTTCCTGGCCTACGTAAAAGCCGCGTTGTCCCACAAAATGGGCAAAGCGTTATAAGCTGAATCTAACTGGAGATGACCTTATGAAGCTATGCAATTTTGAAGTTGGTTTGGACAAGCCGTTTTTCCTGATCGCGGGCCCTTGCGTGATTGAAAGCGAACAGATGGCCATGGACACGGCCGGGCAGTTGAGGGAAATTACCCAGTCGCTGGGCATTCCTTTCATTTACAAAAGCTCCTACGACAAGGCCAACCGCAGTTCAGGCAAAAGCTTCCGTGGCCTCGGCATGGAAACAGGCCTGAATATTCTCGCGAACGTTAAAAAGGAACTCAATGTTCCTGTTCTGACCGACGTGCATGCAATTGAGGAAATTGCAGCAGTGGCCAGCGTGGTAGATGTGCTGCAAACTCCGGCTTTCCTGTGCAGGCAAACCGATTTCATCGAGGCTGTGGCCACCTGCGGCAAGCCAGTGAACATCAAGAAAGGCCAGTTTCTCGCACCCGGCGACATGGTGAATGTGGTGGACAAGGCCAGAACAGCAGCCATTGAAGCAGGTGGCGATGGCAAGAACATCATGGTCTGCGAGCGGGGTGTCAGCTTCGGTTACAACAACCTGGTTTCCGACATGCGAAGCCTGGCCATCATGCGCAATACAGGTTGCCCGGTTGTGTTTGATGCCACCCACAGTGTGCAGTTGCCGGGCGGGCAGGGCACCGCATCTGGTGGTCAGCGTGAATTTGTTCCTGTACTGGCGCGTGCCGCAGTGGCTGTGGGGGTTGCAGGCCTGTTCATGGAAAGCCACCCGGACCCGGCCAAGGCCATGTCGGACGGGCCAAATGCATGGCCATTGCCCCGCATGAAGGCCTTGCTTGCGACCTTGCAGGAACTGGATCGCCTGGTGAAATCCGGCCCGCTTGCTGAAACCGAGTTGATGAAGTAAACAGAAAAACAGACGTATTTAAATCATCCAAGAGGAAATTATGAGTGCAATTGTTGACGTGATTGGACGTGAGGTGATCGACTCCCGCGGCAATCCGACTGTTGAATGTGATGTTCTGCTGGAAAGCGGTGCCATGGGCCGTGCAGCTGTTCCGTCAGGCGCTTCCACGGGTACGCGTGAGGCGGTTGAACTGCGCGATGGCGACAAGTCCCGCTACCTGGGCAAGGGGGTGCTGCGTGCAGTTGAAAACATCAACACTGAAATTTCCGAGACTATTCTTGGCCTTGATGCACAGGAGCAGGTTTTCCTGGACCAGAACCTGATCGACCTGGACGGCACTGAAAACAAGTCGCGCCTGGGTGCAAACGCCACGCTGGCCGTGTCCATGGCGGTGGCCCGTGCTGCTGCTGAAGAAACAGGCTTGCCCTTGTACCGTTATTTCGGCGGCATGGGCGGGATGAGCCTGCCAGTGCCCATGATGAACGTGATCAACGGCGGTGCGCATGCCAACAACAACTTGGACCTGCAGGAATTCATGATCCTGCCGGTGGGAGCACCTTCATTCCGTGAAGCCATTCGCTACGGCGCAGAAGTGTTTCATGCCCTGAAAAAGATCATTCACGACAAGGGCATGTCCACAGCCGTAGGCGATGAAGGTGGCTTTGCTCCTTCAGTGGCCAACCATGAAGCTGCAATCCAGATGATCATCCAGGCAATTGAAACTGCCGGCTTTGAACCCGGTAGCCAGATTGCGCTGGGCTTGGACTGTGCAGCCTCCGAATTCTACAAGGGCGGCAAGTACAAGCTGGCCGGTGAAGGCATGGAGCTGAGTTCCCAGGAATTTGCCCATTTGCTGGAAAGCTGGTGCAACAAGTACCCCATCATTTCCATTGAAGACGGCATGGCCGAAGACGATTGGGATGGCTGGGCTTACCTGTCGAAAACACTGGGCCGCAAGGTGCAGTTGGTGGGTGATGACCTGTTTGTGACCAACACGAAAATCCTGGCTGAAGGCATTGAGAAAAACATTGCCAATTCCATCCTGATCAAGATCAACCAGATCGGTACCCTGACAGAAACCTTTGCAGCCATTGAAATGGCCAAGCGTGCACGTTACACCGCCGTGATTTCCCACCGTTCCGGTGAAACCGAAGACAGCACGATTGCAGACATCGCAGTGGGCACCAACGCCATGCAGATCAAGACCGGATCCATGAGCCGTTCAGACCGCATTGCCAAGTACAACCAGTTGCTGCGCATCGAGGAAGATCTAGGTGACATCGCCTATTACCCAGGCCGTTCTGCCTTCTACAACCTGGATTAATCCTTATCAGTTGAAGGATGGCCCCGCAAAGCGGGGCCTTTTTGCATATGAATCCCAGGTTGATTTCCCTGATCCTGTTTGCCCTGCTGCTGTTGCTGCAGTATCCCCTTTGGTTTGGTAAAGGTGGAATGCTGCGCGTCAGTGAACTTGAGAAACAGCTTGAAAAACAGAAGCAGGTCAATGAAGCCCTGCGACTGCGCAATCAGCAACTGGAGGGAGATGTTCGCAGCCTTTCAGAGGGCGTGGAAGCAATCGAGGAGCGCGCCAGGAATGACTTTGGCATGATCAGGAAAGGCGAGGTTTTCATCCAGTTGATTGAGCCCCAGAAGGGCAACTCTCCAGTTCAGGACTCTGCCCCGGCACAGCCTGGACAGGCAGCAGCGGATTAATGCAGCGTGGGTGGGTTGGTCTGCCCTGTTTGTGGATCATCTGCTGATTCAGCAAACAGCTGTTTGCAGTTTT
>DASUDJ010000304.1:0-3220 GCA_036275635.1 Limnobacter sp.
GACCATGCCAGCGTGCCCACCGCTACCTTCACCTCTCCGCCTGTCGGCACAGTGGGCCTGACCGAGGAAAAAGCCGCTGCATTGGGGCCCACGCGGGTGTATGAAACTGAATTCACACCCATGAAAACAAGGTTTTCCGGCGGTACCCAGAAGACCTACATGAAACTGCTGGTTGATCACAACACCGACCGGGTGCTTGGTATTCACATGTTGGGCGAGGATGCACCGGAAATGATACAGCTGCTTGGGGTGCTTTATAAAACTGGCGTTACCAAGGCAGATTTTGACAGCACGGTGGCCGTGCACCCCAGCGCTGCCGAGGAGTGGGTCCTGATGCGTGAAAGCAGCCGCAGGGTCGGCTGAGGCCTTTGTTCAGTTCAGGTGCCTGGGCTTGCCTTTATCCCCCGCTCATCCCTTGTGGTGATTCTCCTCAGGTTAGACCAATCGCCAACTGCAATTCCGGTTGATAGAGTGCCGCCTTGTCTCGAATACAGGGCGCGCTTGCAAGGTGTCATTTTCTTTTCTTCCTCCGCCAGTCGCGCCGGCTGATCAGCCGCCCTTCCTGTTGCCTGTTCAACTGCCGGAATGGTCCATGCCGTTTGCTGACGGCACTTGCGGCCCGAATCTTGAATACGACAATGAATTCATGGCCTTGCAGCGGGCGGCACTCGGTCGGCCTGAAACCCAGTTTGAGGCGGCCCTGCCTCCTGACTGGCCCTCCGTGGAAAAGAGTGCAGCCCAGCTCCTGGCCCGCAGTCGCGACCTGCGCCTGGCAGCACTCTGGCTTGAGGCAAGGCTGAACCAGCAAGGTCTTGAAAGTCTGCCGGCCGGTTTCAACTCGATTGCTAGCCTGCTGGAAAATGCCTGGTCCACTGTGAATCCTCCTCTGGATGAAGGCGATCCCTATGCCCGCCTGAATGTGATTGAAGGCCTGGGGGCTGGTGGATTTTTCTATCAATCCCTGCGAAATTGCAAGGTGGTCCAGAACTCGAGAATCGGCGACATTCGGCTGAAAGACTTTGAGCTTCTGACGACTGCACCCCAAGGCGCGCCCTTGCCTTTTCAACGTGAGCAGGTGGAGCAGTATCTCCGAAGCCCGGAAGGCAGTGCACTGCAGTTATCCAGCCTGGTCCAATTAATCATGGCTTCACTCGACCGCTTGCTGGCTGCCCTGGCGCATCAGGTAGAAGCCAGCCTGCTCCCCCAGCTGCAGGGTGTCAAATCGTTGCTGGCCTGCCTGCAAGCCTGCCTTCCGCAGCAGCTTGCGCCTGCAGCCGGGTCGGAATACCAGGCGCTTGCCAATCAACCAGTCCAGGTTTTGCCCAGCAACAACCCAGTGGCTGGCACCGACCACACATTCCCACAGGTCAGGTCCCGCCAGCAGGCCCTTGCAGCCATCCAGCAGGTGTGCATTTACCTTGAGCAGGCGGAGCCGACCAATCCGGCCCAACTGCTGTTGAACAGGGCAACCCGGCTGATGAATCAGCCCTTCCTTCACCTGATCAAGAACCTTGCACCCGATGCTTTGGCAGAGGTGGCAAAAATCATGGGAGTCAATCCCGATTCACTGGAGCAGGGCGAGCCTTGAATGCACCTGCCTCACTCACCCACTAGCGAGACCCACTCATGAGCGGACAAAAATTCATCGGCCGTAACCGCGCGCCCAGAGTACAGATCGAGTATGACGTTGAAGTCTATGGCGCCCAGAAGAAAGTGCAGCTTCCATTTGTAATGGGCGTGATGTCCGATCTTTCCGGTCGGTCCGAGATCCCCCTGCCGCCCGTGGCCGAGCGGGAATTCCTTGAAGTGGATGTGGACAACTTCGATGCCCGCATGAAGAGCATCCAGCCACGCGTGGCATTTCATGTGCCCAATCACCTGGGCGGTGAAGGCCATGTCGCAATCGACATCACATTCGATTCAATGGATGACTTTAACCCCGCCGCAATTGCAAGGAAGGTGGAGCCCCTGCAGCGCATGCTGCAGGCCCGCCAGCAACTTGCCAACCTGCTGACCTACATGGACGGCAAAACAGGAGCCGAGGAGCTGCTGGCCAACCTGCTGGCCGATCCCGGTTTGCTGAAAACCCTGTCCGCCATGCCCAGGTCACCTGAATCCACATCGTCCGGAGGCTCTCAACAATGAATGAGTCAATACTGAACCAGGCAACCGAAGCCCCTGCGCTGGAAGGAAGCCAACTGTTTTCGCTGCTGCAGAAAGAGTTCAAGCCGAAAACCGAAGAAGCGAAGGCCGAGGTTGAGCATGCTGTGCTTACCCTGGCCCAGCAGGCCCTGCAGGGTGTTCACCTTGTGTCGGGTGATGTGGTGGACACCATACAGGGCATGATTGCCGCGATAGATGAAAAGCTGTCCTCGCAGATCAATGAAATCATTCACCATCCTGATTTCCAGCAACTTGAAAGTGCCTGGCGCGGCCTGAATTACCTGGTCACCAACACGGAAACCGACAGTTTTCTGAAAATCAGGTTCATGAACCTGTCGAAAACCGACCTGGCCAAAACCCTGAAACGCTACAAGGGCGTGGCCTGGGATCAAAGCCCGGTGTTCAAGAAAATCTATGAGCATGAATATGGGCAGTTTGGCGGCGAGCCTTTTGCCTGCCTGGTGGGCGATTATTATTTCGACCATTCCCCGCCCGATGTGGAAATGCTGGGCGAAATTGCAAAAATCAGCGCTGCAGCCCATGCACCATTCCTGTCAGCCGTGTCACCTTCCACCCTGCAGATGGACTCCTGGCAGGAACTGGCCAATCCACGCGACCTCGCCAAGATATTTTCCACACCAGACTATGCGGCGTGGCGCAGCCTTCGCGAAGCAGACGATTCAAAGTACCTTGGCCTGACCCTGCCCCGCTTCCTGGCACGTCAGCCCTATGGTGCCAAAACCAATCCCGTGCATGAGTTCTCATTTGAAGAAGACACCGGGCTGGCCGACCACAGCCGTTACACCTGGGCCAACTCCGCCTATGCCATGGCAGTGAACATCAATCGCTCTTTCAAGGAATACGGCTGGTGCTCAAGAATCCGCGGTATTGAATCGGGTGGGGCGGTGCCCAACCTGCCGACCCACACTTTCCTGACCGATGATGGTGGGGTGGACATGAAGTGCCCCACCGAGATTGCGATTTCCGACAGGCGCGAAGCCGAGCTCAGCAAGAGCGGGTTGCTGCCGCTGGTTCATAAAAAGAACAGCGACCTGGC
>DASUDJ010000305.1:0-2444 GCA_036275635.1 Limnobacter sp.
AGGGGCAGTTGCCCAATCAGTTGGTGACTGCTTCCTCGCTGACATTCAAGGGCTTGCGCAACCAGTACCGCCGTGATGGCCTGGGTGCGGAACTGGTGGCGGTGTTTGCACGCAGCGTGGTGAAGCAGGAGGACGAGAACAAGCCCTGGAGCGAAACGCCATTCCCTTCGATCACGGTCATGCTTCGCTTTGCAGGCAACGACATTCAAGCGGTGTTGAACAGCAGGCAGGTGGAGGTGCAGGCCTTCGATCCGCACAGGAATGTTGCAGTGGCGGTGCAAGGTGTACAGGTTCCACTGGCTGCCAATTTCACGGCAGGTTATGGGCTTTGGCTGGCCCGGTCGGGTTTTGCACAGGAAAGCCTGCTTTCCCTGGTGGGTCGAAGCGAGACGCTGGACAAACCCAGGATTTACCTGATGCAACCTTACGACCCGAAGCGGAAAGTGATTCTGATGTTGCATGGCCTGGCCAGCAGCCCGGAGGCCTGGGTGAATGTAGCCAATGAAGTGCTGGGCGATGAAGTGTTGCGACAGAACTTCCAGATTTGGCAGGTGTATTACCCAACCAACCTGCCTCTGGCCTTCAACAACCGGGAAATTCGGGAGGCAGCACAGGCCACGCTGGCCAATTTTGACCCGCAGGGAAGCCAGCCGGCTTCAAGGGACATGGTGCTGGTGGGCCACAGCATGGGGGGCGTGCTGGCCCGGCTGATGGTCTCGAATTCAGGCGACCACTTGTGGGATTCAGTGGTGCAACGCTACAGCATTTCAAAACCACGTGAATTACGCCTGAAACAGAAACTTGAACCGTATGTAATATTCAGTGCAATGCCACAGCCCACCCGCGCCATTTTTATCGCAGCCCCGCACCGGGGCACGCCTTATGCGGAAAACAGGTTTGCACGTTTTGTGTCGAGCCTGATACGTTTGCCTGCGACTGTACTCAGTCGAGTGGCGGAGATCGGACAGTTGCTGGTGAACTCCGATTCGGCGGTGGATGAACCCCTGGTGAACTCGATCAACAGCATCAGGAACCTCAGCGACCAGGACCCATTTGTGCAGGAGTCGGCCCGGTTGCCGATCTCCGGGCGGGTGACTTTTCACTCCATCATGGGCAACAACACGCCGGAATTGACACTGGAGGAAAGCAGTGATGGCGTGGTGCCATACTCAAGCGCAAGGCTGGAAGGAGCGGCCTCGGAGCTGGTGGTCGATTCCTGGCACAGTGTGCAGGAAACACCCGAGGCAATTGTGGAGATTCGCCGCATTCTGCACAGCCACCTGAAGAGCCTCGAATTCACACACCCATGATCATTCGGTGTTTGTCGCGCTGGTGCGGCTGACAGGTAACCATCGACCATTCTTCAGCACCACTTCATACCGGGCCCAGCGCCTGAATGCCTCGGAATTGGTGAGCCCGGTTTCATACAGGCCTGCTCCAGCCACATTCTTGAAAATCACCTGGCGACTTGCCTCACTTTGACCTGGCCTGGGAGATGACATGTCCAGCAATTCCCGCACACACCAGCGGTAACCCACCTGGCCATTGCTGTAAAAAGCGCCAACGGCCAGCGCTTGCGGGTGGCTGACCTGTGCCTCTGCATGGCGTGTGGCATGCTCGAATAGTTCGGCCAGCACATCGGCACTCACGTCCACATAGGAATCCAGGTGGGCAATTGCAGCGGCAAAATCCTCATGTGTCAGGCTGGCACCTGTTTCTTCGAGTGTCTTCACGGGTCTTTGCTGTTTTCTTGCGAAATGATTGGGATAGCGTCGCCAGGGAAACAAGGCATTGAAACAGACGGCCACCAGCAAGATTGCCAAGGTATTCAGCAGCACCGGGTTGATCATGTACCAGTAACCCAGGCTGGAGATTGAGTCGCCTCCCAGAACCGCGGTCAGCGCCGTGGCACCGCCAGGCGGATGAATGCAACGCGCCCAGTACATGGCTGCCACCGACAGGCCCACGGCCAGTGCGGCAGCCAGTTGCACATTGGGTATGTTACGGGCGCACACAAGGCCAATGACAGCGGACACGAAATGCCCACCCATCAAGGCCCAGGGCTGCGACAAGGTGCCATGGGGCACTGCAAACAGCAACACTGCCGTGGCCCCCATGGAGGCCACCACCAGGATTGCATCCGTGCCCTGCACGACGAAGCTGGAGACCCAACACACCATGGCAATGCCCAGAAACGCGCCAATGCCCGAGATCAGTTTTTCCCGTGGACTGGTGTTGCTGGACTCGAAGCCGACAATCGAGCGCAACAGCGACAGGGTTCGCAGGTTTCGAATGGAGATTTTCATGCTGAAATGCGTTGACCATCAATTAGCCAGTCATGATACGCCCGGGATTTTCCCTGCAGCATGAACAGCGTTTGCATTGGTTTTTCACAACGGGTGATAAGGTCGCAAGCCCCGGATTTCACGAGTATTCCCATTCTG
>DASUDJ010000306.1:0-5843 GCA_036275635.1 Limnobacter sp.
TTGCTTTTCACCATCGACTGCAGGGCAGCATCAATCCAGCGGCCCTTGGTTTTCAACTGGGGCAGGGCGGCAAACAGGGTGCCGGTGCCCATGGGCTTGGTCAGCAGAATGGCATCGCCTGGCCGCATGCCACCCTTGATCATCACGCCTTCAAGGTTTTCATCCACCAGGCCATTGATTGCAAAACCCAGTGCCAGTTCACGGCCTTCGCCGGTGTGGCCACCTACCAGTGCACAGCCTGCCTCGTTCAGCACTTCCACTGCGCCGCTCATCATCTGGAACAGCAGTTCTTCCACTTTGGCTTCAAGCCCTGGCGGCACGGTGACAACGGCGGTGGCGGATTGCGCTTCACCACCCATGGCAAAAATATCGCCCAAGGCATGGTTAGCGGCCACCTTGCCAAAAACATACGGGTCGTCCACAAAGGCGCGGAAGAAGTCGACCGTGTGCACCATGGCCTTGCCGGGCGGCACTTTCACGATGGCTGCATCATCCGGTGCATGCAGACCCACCAGTACATCGGCGCGGTCAATCGGCTTCAGGCTGCCCAGCGCGCGAGACAACACGGTGGAGCCCACCTTGGCACCGCAGCCACCGCAACGCATGGCAATCGCAGAAATCGCCTGCAGGCTTTCTTCCTGTGTCAGTGCCAATTCGTGTGTATTGCCGGCAGATGTTCTGGCCATGTTGTTGGCCATCTTATTGGTCATATCAGGAAACTCGCTGAATTTCGCCATGAAGCGCCGGTCAATCCAGTCTTTCCACTGCCACACCCATTCACCAGCAAAGCCTAGCGCACCCTTTGAAGCCACGGCATATTTGTTGCCGGTGCTGATCAAGGCCAGCCAGGTTTTCTGCGGATGGTATTCCTGCAGCGCCTCGCCTTTTACAAACCGGTGAAGGTTCCTGGTCAGCGGCTTGCCCATGCGCACTGCAAACACGCCTGCTTTTTCAAGCGGTGTGCTGGTCAGATTGGCAATGTCGCCTGCTGCAAAAATTTTCGGATCGCGCGTGGTTTGCAGGGTTGGGCCCACGCTGATGAAGCCGCGTGAATCCAGTTCCAGGTCGGTCTTCTGCAGCCAGGCTGCGCCACCGGCCTGTGTTACCCACATGATTTCATCTGCATGCAGTTGCTCGCCGTTCCTGGTCTGCAGGGTGTGGCCATCCAGTTGCACCACTTCTGCACTTCGGTGCAGTTTCACGCTGCGTTCATTCAGTACTTTCTCGAAGCGCGCCCGCACCCCCGGGTTGTGGGTTGGGAGCACATCTGCATCGGCTGTGAACAGGTGAAATTCCAGTTCATCCGGATTGCGGCCCATGGCCTTCAATTCATTTCGCAGGCGGAACTGCATGGCCAGCAATAACTCCACACCACCCGCACCACCGCCCACCACGGCAATCGTGGTTTTGCCTGCATGGGTTTTCACACGATCAAGCAAATTCAACCAGCGCTGGTTGAAGCGGGCAATCGGCTTCACAGGCACGGCATTTTCAAGCGCACCCGGCACCAGTTGCACCTGCGGTGTGCTGCCGATGTTGATGGACAGTGCATCATAGGAAACAGGCGGCCTGTTCCTGCAAATCACTTTCTGGTTGGCGCGGTCAATGCCCACCACTTCATCCTTGAACAGGCGGGCCCCCGCGAACGCACACAGCCTGCCCAGGTCGATGTGCACATCATCATAGCTGTAATGGCCAGCAATGTAGCCTGGCAGCATGCCGGAATAGGGCGTGTGTATGTCGGTGCAGATCAGGGTAAGGCGAACCCCGGGCCAGGGCTTCATGCCGAACATGCGCAGCACACCCACATGGCTGTGGCCACCGCCCACCAGCACGATGTCACGAAGAATGGGTTGGTCAGATGTCTGCATGCGGTACTTCTCGGTTGATTGCTTGTGGGTTGACTGAATGGTTGTGTGGGGTGGCTTGCTGAACCAGCCTGATCAGTTGTGCCTGCTCATTCTCGGGTGCAAACAGCCTGGCTCGCTCGGCACACTGGATTTTCAGCTTGCTGTACACACTTTGTTTACCCGGTGGCAGGGTTTTCGGATTCACGATGTCGTCTTTCAATTGGGTGAGCAGATTGGCCAGTGCACTGGAGTTGCCCACCGGAAAATAGCCTGCATAGTTGCTGCCCAGCATGCCCACATTGCCATCCATGAAGCTGGCCACCACCGGTGTGCCGCTGCACACGGCTTCCATGATCACATGGGCACCACCCTCCATCTTGCTGGCATGCACCAGCACATGCGCCCGTTGTATGCGGCTGCGGGTTACGCCATGCGGCAGGTTGCCCAGCCATCGGTAATTGGGGCAGGCTTGCATGGTCTGCCTTGCCGCATCAGCCAGCTCTTCGTCCAGCGGGCCACCAATGTGGTCAATGTGAATGTCACCGTATTCGCGCAAAAGCACTGCCGCTTCCATCAGGGTTTGTGGCATTTTCTCATCACGAAGATGGCCCACCATCACCACCTTCAGGCGGCGCTTGGGCTTCTCCAGGGTTTTGCGGGAGGTGGTGGACTGAAAAATTACATGTGCCTTGTGCTGCACATGCTCAGGCAGTTTTTCTGGCCCTTTTTCCTGCAGCACCACCAGGTGTTGGGCCAATTCAAGCGACTTCCTTGCCGTGTCATCCGTCTCAATGTCGCGGTACAGGTCGGTGCCGGTCAGTGCCAGCACGAGGCCGGGGCTGCCGTGTTCCGCTGCGTTGCAATTCAAGCCCCGGCTGCTGGCCCATGCAGCAATCGAGTCAGCCGACCGCCTGGCATGCAGTGCAATCATCACCTGGTCATTTGCAGTGTCGGGCGTGACGCTCCACTGCCTGGTGATGCGCACATTGAAATGACTGGAAAGGAATTGTTGCCAGCGCCGGGCAGTCTGCCAGTTGCCGTTGTTGGAATCGGCAAGGGCGGGGCTTACAATCACGATTGATGGTTTACTCAAGACGACAGCCACTTTAATGGGTACCAAACAGCCCGGGGTGAACACCACCCAAGGTGGTACACTGCGAGTCCGTTGCAGTTTACACGATCCACCCCGCCATTCAGCCCGAGAACCTGCATGCACCAAGCCCATGAATACCCTGAAATTCGCTGGACCCGAGGCGAGGAAACCGTTGCAGCACGGTGGCAGTCCGAGCGGCAGTTGGCACCGCCTTCCAAAGTGCTGCTGGCGGATGACACGCTGACCGCGGATACCGCCTACAGGCTGGCCTGCGAGGGCAATGTGTTCCTGTGGCAAAGCGATTTCCAGAATGCCCGCCAGTTGTTGCAGGCCCTGGTTCGGCGTGTGGACAAAAATGCGGAGTACAAGAAAAGCAAGGCAGCCAAGGCTGGCAAAACCGAGGCTGCTTACCCACAGAAATTTCACCTGTTCCGCCAGGCCCAGGCGCAGCGCGCCCGCATATTGGGTTCCATCCTGATTCCGGTGAATGCGGACTACAGCATCAGCCTGCGGCGGGCACCGGATATGTCTGCTGCCTGCGCTGAAGCCTGGGGCAAGCCACAAGAAGACGGCCCGATGATCGTGGTGTCCTTGAGGGAAATCATGGGTGTGGTGGGTGCGCATGAATGGCGCAAGAAAGGTGTGGAGGTTGCGGCATTGGGCAATCCGCCAGCCAACCGCATTCACCCCTATTACGGCGTGTTCTCGCCCGTTCGCGGGGAATACATCGACCTGGTGTTGAAAGCCCCCTTGCCAAAAAGCTGCGAGGTGAACGGCAGTGCAATGGATGTGGGCACCGGCACCGGCGTGCTGGCGGCTGTTCTGGCGCAACGCTGGTTGAGCAATATTGTGGCCACCGACATCAATCCGCGCGCGCTGGAGTGTGCGCAGTTCAATATCCAGAACCTGGGCCTGGGCAAGCAGGTGAACGTGACAAAAGCCGACATGTTTGCAGAAGGCAAAGCCGACCTGGTTCTATGTAACCCGCCCTGGCTTCCGGGCAAGCCCACTTCTCCCCTGGAACATGCAATTTATGATGAAAACAGCCAGATGCTGAAGGCTTATATTGCAGGCCTTTCCGCCCATCTGAATGCGGGCGGAGAAGGCTGGCTGATCCTGTCAGACCTTGCAGAGCATTTGAAACTGCGCAGCCGGGAAGACCTGCTGGGCTGGATTGAAACTGCAGGCCTGAAGGTGGCGGGCCGGCTTGATGCCAAACCCAGGCATGGCAAGGCGTTTGATTCAAGCGACCCGCTGTTTGATGCAAGGTCGAAGGAAGTGACCAGCCTTTGGAGGCTTGTCGCGCAGTAAAGCGCCTGAATGCTGTTCAAGCCTGGATGATTGCCGACCTGCTGCTGCGTTTCCTGCCATGTTCACTGGTAAGTTCGCTTATGCTTTTGTTCCTGCGCCTGCTGCCGGTTTGGGCAGGATTCCGTTGGCTCGGTACAGGCTTGCTTCAAACTTCTCGCTTTGCCGGGTTGATGGGCAGTAAAAATGAATCACCTCGGTCGATGATTCAAGCTGGCAGAACCACTCCTTTCCACCACGGGGTTCCTGACCTGTGAAGCAAGCCGGGTCGAACACACCTGCATTGATTCCATGATCTGGGTCCCTGGCCGAGTGAAACAGAAAGGCCTGCACATTCAAAGCGCGCATTTGCGCTCCCGCCTGTTGGCTGAATGAGTAATCGCTGGGGTGCCTGAGCTGCATTTGAAAAGCACCAAATTTGCGGTCATTCAAAAGAACTGCACGGTTGGTTTGCAAGTCGACCATGAATTCAGTGTGTTGGCTTTTCAAAGGCTTTGGCAGGGGTGTGTGCAAACCATCCAGCAACACGAACCTGTAATAGGCCACTTCATGCAGCATGGTGGTGGTTTCAAGCGAACTGTAGAAAATCCCCCGTTCGCTGAAACTGCCGAATCGTGAACCCCATTTCAGTGGTGGATAGCGAAACGGTGCTGCCAGCAGATAATGCAATCCGGATGTTGCTTTGGGCAGTCTGGGCTTGGATTGCTCCAGCAACTCTTCCAGTAAAGCCTGTTCTTCCAGCGTGTCCACGATTTCGTTGGTGGCCACGCTTTCCTGGCTTTCAACCATTCGATGGCACAGCACATGAATTGGCTTCAGGTCTTCGGGGCTGAGTTGAAATTTTTCTGGCATGAGTCAGACTTTGCCGCGAATCGCATCCAGGTACTGCATCACTTCAACAAGGCCGGCGACCGAAGTCATCCGCTCCATGGGGCTGACATCGCCCAAGTGGCTGTTAACGGTTTTGATCCAGTGGCGCATGTTGTCTTGATCGCCGCCCATCAGGGCATACAAGGCGCGATAACAGCGAATGAAGTACAGCGCCAGTTCCCCTGCCTTGGAGTCGGGGCTGATGTTGCCTCGGCTGATTGCGGAACGGTCTTTTCCGATGATTTGCGCAAGCTGTGATTGGGTTAGACCAAGCTGCTCTGCTGAATTGCCCAAGGCTTTGTTCAACACGCTTTGAGCATCCGGCTTGGCTTTCAGAAGTGCAATCATGGCGTATTCCTTGTGCTATATGCACAAAGTATATTTTAAATGTGCATTTTGAGCAAATTTCAGGTATTTTTCTTCAGATAACAGGTGCAGTTGAAAACCGCTCAGAGGCGGGTTTCCAATCACTCGGTTTTCAGGCGAGGATTTGGAAACGTGCGCGGCAGGGCCGATGTATTGCTTTCGCCCTTTCATTGGCGCAGTCGGGAGATCGACATGATGGGTTTTGATATTGAAATCCGGGTGAAGGCTGCCCCAACAGGCATGGTAGCCCTGAAGATCGCACAGCTGTAAAAATGTCTGATCAGGCCCACGCCCAGAACACTGCAAACTTCTGTTCAGGATCGGTGTAGGCCTTGCATGCAGTGAAACCAGCGCGC
>DASUDJ010000307.1:0-6212 GCA_036275635.1 Limnobacter sp.
GTTCAACAAGCTGTCCGACATCGAGACACAGAAGGAATTGATCAAGGCCATCGCAGCACACATTCAACAGGGCAAATCAATTGCAATTGACAAACCCATGTTCGAGTTGCTCAGAAAACAATACCGGCTTGATGACATGCCCAGCGTGCTGGCCAGGAAGGGCGTGGTGATGAATGTGCTTGAGTTTTCGGAGCAGGCCCCAGCATCCCAAACCGAGGACACCAGGCAGGCCGGTGCAGTGGTCTGGCAAATGAACAGGAAAGGCGGGTTACCCGCCTCGGGGATGCAAACCCCCACTTGACAGGGAGATAGTCGTAACCACAGGGTTGGTCAGAAAGTGTGGCAGGCGGTTCCAACATACAACAATTCAAAAAGAAAGCTGGGCTGTTTTTTGCGGCGTTTTCGATGAATCGAATTGAGTGCTTCAGGCGCGAAATGACTTTGTGCCTGGGCTGAAATCAAGAGGCGTTGTGCAGGAGGACATCATGAATACAGAGCTTGATACGCGTGAATTGAATTCCGGTGGGGCTGACATATTTGGCCAGTTTCAATCCAGGTTTGCAGCCTTGCAGCAAACCGAGATGAGTCTTGAAGAATACCTCGACCTGTGCAAAGCCGATCCCCTTACCTACGCCAGCGCAGCCGAGCGCATGCTGCATGCAATCGGCGAACCCGAGGTGGTGAACACGCGGCTTGACCCACGGCTGTCCCGAATTTTTGCAAACCGGGTGGTGCGCCGTTACCCCTCCTTCAAAGAGTTCTACGGCATGGAAGAGGTCATCGAGAACATCGTGGCCTACTTCCGGCATGCGGCGCAGGGCCTTGAGGAACGCAAGCAGGTGCTCTACCTGTTGGGGCCCGTTGGCAGTGCAAAGTCTTCCCTTGCCGAGCGTTTGAAAGCCCTGATGGAAAAGCAGCCCATCTACGCATTGAAGGGGTCGCCGATTCACGAATCTCCGCTGGGCCTTTTTGATCCGAACCAGTTCGGCACCTCGCTTGAAGACAAGTATGGCATCCCGCGTCGCTACCTGACCGGCATTGCAAGTCCCTGGGCCACCAAGCGCCTGGCCGAGTATGGTGGAGACCTGCGCAAGTTCCGCGTGGTTCGCCTGATGCCGTCCACCCTGAACCAGGTGGCAATCGCCAAGACTGAACCCGGTGATGAAAACAACCAGGACATTTCCGCACTGGTGGGCAAGGTTGACATCCGCATGTTGAACCAGTTCAGCCAGGATGACCCCGACGCCTACAGTTTCAGTGGTGGTCTGTGCCTGGCCAACCAGGGTCTGCTTGAATTTGTTGAAATGTTCAAGGCGCCCATCAAGATGCTGCACCCCTTGCTGACCGCCACGCAGGAACGCAACTTCAAGGGCACTGAAGGCTTTGGATCCATTCCTTTTGATGGGGTTATCCTGGCCCACAGCAATGAATCGGAATGGCAGCAGTTCCGTAACAACAAGACCAATGAAGCCTTCCTCGACCGCGTGTATATCGTGAAGGTGCCATACTGCCTGCGGGTGTCCGAGGAAGTGAAGATTTATGAAAAGCTGCTTGAGCATTCATCACTGAACAAGGCCCCCTGCGCCCCCGGCACGCTGAACATGATGGCCCAGTTCAGCGTGCTGACCCGCCTGAAGGAGCCTGCCAACAGCAACCTGTTCAGCAAGATGCGCGTTTATGATGGTGAAAACCTGAAAGATGTGGACCCCCATGCCAAGCCCATCCAGGAATACCGCGACCAGGCCGGGCCAGATGAGGGCATGAGCGGCTCCTCTACCCGCTGGGCCTACAAGGTGCTGTCCAAGGTATTCAACTTTGACCACCAGGAAGTGGCTGCGAACCCGGTTCATCTGCTGTATGTGCTTGAGCAACAGGTCATCAAGGACAACCTGCCCGAGGAACAGACCCGCAAGTCCCTGGATTTCATCAAGAGCTACCTGACACCCAAGTATGCAGAATTCGTGGCCAAGGAAATCCAGACTGCCTACCTGGAAAGCTACAGCGAATATGGGCAGAACCTGTTTGAGCGCTACATCCAGTTTGCCGACAAGTGGATCCAGAATGAAGAATTCCGCGACCCGGCCACCGGCCAGATTTTCGACCGCGATTCACTGAACGAGGAACTGAATCGCATCGAGAAGCCTGCTGGCATCGCCAATCCCAAGGACTTTCGCAATGAGGTGGTGAATTTCGTGTTGCGTGCACAGGCTGGTAACTCGGGTACCATGCCCTCGTGGACCAGTTATGAAAAGCTGCGTGAAGTGATTGAGCGCAGCATGTTCTCCAAGACGGAAGACCTGCTGCCCGTGATCTCTTTTGATGCCAAGGGCTCGAAGGAAAGCCAGGAAAAGCATGACAACTTCGTGGCCCGAATGGTGGCCAAGGGTTACACGGAAAAGCAGGTTCGCCTGTTGGTTGAATGGCACCTGCGCGTGAAAAAGGCCTCCTGATCACGCACCAAGCTAAGGGGAGTTGGCCATGGGCGATTCAACAATCATTGATCGCAGGCTGAACGGCAAGAACAGAAGCCTGCCCAACCGGGAGCGCTTTATCCGGCGCTACAAGACGCAACTGAAAAAAGCAGTGGCGGACGTGGCCGGGGAGTCTTCCATTTCCGATGTCAGCGGGGAGGGGCGTGTGAAAGTCCGTATCCCCAGCCGTGAAGTGTCCGAGCCCACCTTTGTCTACGGTCAGGGTGGGGATGTCGAGCATGTGGTGCCGGGCAATCGAGATTTTGTTCCGGGCGACCGAATTCCCCGCCCCAGTGGTAGTGGGCAAGGGCAATCCGGTGGTAAACCTGGCAAAGGCGAAGGGGAAGATGGTTTCACCTTTGTGTTGTCGCGTGAAGAATTCCTGAACCTCTACTTTGACGACCTGGAACTGCCCGAGTTGCTGAAGCGGGAAATTTCCTCCGTCAAGCGAATGAAAAGTCGCAATGCAGGTTATTCCCGCACGGGTGCGCCCACTTCCCTGTCGGTGTTGCGCACCATGAAAGCATCCCTGATGCGGCGAGTGGCGCTGACGCCTGCAGAGGACGAAAACGAGGCCGAGGACCTGGAGGACGAGCAGGATGCCGGATTGGCTGTGATGCCTGGGGCCACAGGCACAACCGAGGCCCGAAAACTGAAGCCCTACGTGCCTTTTCTGGATGAAGTCGATCTTCGTTACCGCAACCGCGTGGTTTATCCGGAACCTTCCACCAATGCAGTCATGTTCTGCCTGATGGACGTGTCCGCTTCCATGGATGAATCCAAGAAAGACCTGGCCAAGCGTTTTTACACCCTGCTGTACCTTTTCCTGACCCGCAAGTATGAAGAGGTGAAACTGGTGTTCATCCGCCACACTGACGAAGCAGAAGAGGTCAGCGAAGAAGATTTTTTCTACGGCAAGAAAAGCGGTGGCACCGAGATCATGCCCGCCATGGAATTGATGCACCAGATCATTGAAACCAGGTTCCCTGGCAGTGCATGGAATGTCTATGTGGCCCAGGCTTCCGATGGCGATGCCACTTCGCGGGATGCACGCGCCAGCGCGGAATACCTGGCTGGCCACATCATGCCGCATGTACGTTACTACGCCTATGTGGAAACCATGCCCACGCCCATGTTCGGCATGGCCCGGGCGTCTGACCTCTGGGAAAGTTTTGAAAGCCTTGAAGAACGCTTTGCCGGACACTTTGCAATGCGAAAGCTGTTCAACCGGCGTGACATCTATCCGGTGTTTCGAGGCCTGTTCGAGAAAAAGGAAGTCGCCTTCGGGCGCTAGGAGCAGCACACATGGCGCAGCAACTCGACCTTGCGGGCAATGAATGGACATTTGACCTGCTGCGTGAAATCGATACCCAACTGCATGACATTGCAGCCAACCAGTTCAAGCTGGACACCTATCCCAACCAGATCGAAGTCATCAGCGCCGAGCAGATGCTGGACGCCTATTCAAGCGGTGCAATGCCTGTGATGTATCCGCACTGGAGCTACGGCAAATCCTTCTCGGTGAATGAGCACCTGTATGAAACCGGCCAGCAGAACCTGGCCTATGAAGTGGTGATCAATTCCAATCCCTGCATTTCCTACCTGATGGAAGAAAACACGATGACCATGCAGACGCTGGTCATTGCCCACGCCTGCTATGGACACAACTCCTTCTTCAAGGGAAATTACCTTTTCCGGCAGTGGACCCAGGCCGACGCAATCATAGACTACCTGGTGTTTGCAAAAAAATACGTGATGGAGTGCGAGGAGAAATACGGAATTGATGCGGTAGAGGAAATCCTGGATGCTGCCCATGCCATTCAGCATTTTGGTGTTGACCGTTACAAGCGTCGGTTTGAATCCGAAGCCTCCCGAAAGGTGAAGCGGGATGACCTGGCCGAGGAAAAGCGCCGCCAGTATGATGAAATCATGGCCAAGGTGTCTCCCGTAGAGGCTGCCCAGATAGAACGCAAGCAGGACAATTACCCGCGTGAACCCGTTGAAAATCTGCTTTATTTCGTGGAAAAAGAAGCCCCCAAGCTACGTGACTGGGAGCGCGAGCTGGTGCGGATCGTTCGCAAGATGTCCCAGTATTTCTATCCGCAGGGGCAGACCAAGGTCATGAATGAGGGCTGGGCCAGCTTCTGGCACTACACCTTGTTGAACCGGCTTTATGATGAAAAGCTGGTTTCAGACGGCTTCATGCTGGAGTTCCTGACCTCACACACCAATGTGGTGTTCCAGCCTGATTCCCGGGATGGTCGCTTCCGTGCGCTGAATCCGTATGCCTTGGGGTTCGCAATATTCAGCGACATCCGCCGCATGTGCGAGAAGCCAACCGAGGAAGACCGACGCTGGTTTCCTGAACTGGCCGGCAGTGGCAACTGGTTGAAAGCGATTGACTTTGCCATGCGCAACTTCAAGGATGAGTCCTTTATCCGCCAGTTTCTGTCACCTCGGGTAATCCGCGACTTCAGGCTGTTTGCAATTGCAGACCACAAATCAGAGAATGAGTTGTTCATCGACTGCATCCACAATGATGAAGGCTACCGGCGTATCCGCACCCTGCTGGCTGACCAATATTCACGGGAAAACATGGTGCCGGATATCCAGGTCACTTCCTATGCCCGAATGACGGATCGTTCCCTGACCCTGACCCACTTCAGCAGGCGCGGTCGTCCACTGAATGCAGAAGAGTCGGAGAAAACACTGGCTCAACTGGAAAGGCTCTGGGGTTTCCCGGTTCATATGGAAACCTCGGATGCGAATTGAAACCAGGATCCAGCCGGCAAAACTGGACCTGTCGGGTTCTGTTTCGCCTTTCGAGTTCATACTTCCTGACATGCCATCTTCTGTTTGGTCTCAGCCGGAGTCACTTCGTGGCAGGTTTCACATGGAAGCGGGCCTGTTCTTCGAATGTGAGGGTGTGCTCGCAGTTACTGGAATCGAGAGCGGAATATCTGCACTGGCCCGCCTTTTTCAGACCTGGTACGGTTCAATGCGCGTGGTCCTGGCCGAGCCCGGCTTTGATCAATGGGACAAGCGCTTCCGCAGGGCAGGCCATGTGGTGCTCGACTGGCCTGTGTCAGAAATCCTGGTCAATGAAATTCCTGAATGCGACGTGCTTGTATTGGGTAGGCCTGTTAATCCCACCGGGGAGCTGATCAGCATCGCGCTTGCCCGGGAGTTGGCCAGAAAACTGAGGGAGCAGGGCGGTTGGTTGATCCTGGATGAGGCCTACCTGGACTGGACAGGGGAAGAATCCTACGCGTCTTTCATTGAATCAGAGCCAGCAATCGTGCTGCGTTCGGTAGCGCCCTTTCTCGGCTTGCCAGGCGCCAACCTGGCATTTGTCTGTGCACCCAAGGCAGTTTGCAATGCGCTCCTGAATGAGGTGGGTACCCAGGCTGTCTCATCAGCGCAGTGGTGGCTGGCTTTACAGTATTTCCAGGCGGAGAAATGGCGGAGCATTCAAATGCAGCAGTTGAGGCAGGTATGTGACAGGTTGGAGAAAGCCTGGCGTCCCCTGGTTGGAAATTCCTCAAGCATTCACTGCGGCGGTTATTTCATCAGTTTCGCCCATCCTGCCAACGAGTCATGGGCACTGCAACTTGAAAAGCTGGGTGTACTCGTACGAACCTATCCTGAACATGACCACGTTTTGCGGTGCAGCCCACCGCGTAATGAAGGGGATTGGCATCGCCTGGACAACGCCCTGAAGGCATTGAAGCCCTAATCGTG
>DASUDJ010000308.1:0-8880 GCA_036275635.1 Limnobacter sp.
AAATTTACTCTATAGGCAAGCCCAATGAACAGCGTTTCAGTGGCGGTTTCAACAGCTCAGCGCGACATCAATCAAGAAGGTGTTCTTTGAGGTGGACAGCAGAACAGATGCAAAAGCTGAAAGGGAGGAAATCATGCGTTACCCAGCAGCGCCCGCGCGTCGCAAGGAAATTGAAGGCTTTATCTGAAGCAGATTGCTTGGGGAATTACCGGAAAGTCTTGCTGCGGGGCGTGCTGGGGTATTTTGAAGTGCACTCATGGTGCCCATCAGGAAATGAAATGGACACCATGAACTGCCGAGGTACTAAGGACATTCAAGATTGGTTTGCAGTTGCCTCAAGATGAGCTGCGGCTGCCGCTACCGCCCTTTTTACCTGTTTCATCTGAATCAGACTTGTTGCTGTTCCCTGAACCACCCTGGGAAGCTTGTCCTCCTTTCTTGCCTGCTTCGCGAGCTTCCTCTGAGTCGAACTCATGCGCATTCCCTGATGCATGGGCAGCCTGTCCTCCTTTCCTGCCTGCTTCGCGTGCTTCTTCTGAATCAAACTCATGAGCGTTTCCTGATTCATGAGCCGCTTTACCACCCTGACTTGCAATTTCGCGTTGACGATCCTGATCCATGCTTGCAAATCCACGATTGCTTGTCTGGTTATCTTTACGGTTTTGATCTTGCCTTTCCATTGCAAATACCTCCGGGTAATAAATACTGAAAGAAAAGTGGATGCGTCTGCACCCACTTAAAAAGTAAGATCAATCAGGCTTCGTTACTGTAGGAGAGCCCCTTAAATGAAGTAGGACGATTCTTTCGTCAAGTATTTATTGTGAATCCTGGAGTTCAGGGTTGAGCGTTCAGCCAGGCTTTTAATTACCTGTAAGCAGGGTGACCTCAGCCGGTGTGCTGTATTCGAAAGGCCTGGCCATCCTTTCGAATTTCAAAGGTTCCCAGCTCTTGCTTGTCCAATTTGCCCCTGTGATGCAATCAGGCACCCGGCCTGGAAAATAGGCGAAGAAATTTAACAATTATTAATATAAATAGTAATCATTCTCATTATAATTGCGAATTCTTGAATAAATTCAGAGCGTCGCATGACTCACCAACATCCAAAATTGAACGCCCTGGCCCTTGCTGTTCTGGCCAGCCTGTCAACCCACGTGTTTGCCCAGGTAACTGAGCTTCCTGCCGTGCAGGTGAATGCCAGTGCAGATGCGTCTGCAGAAGGCCTTGCACCTGAATATGCTGGCGGCCAGGTGGCCACTGGCGGGCGGGTGGGTTTGCTGGGCAACCAGTCGAACATGGAAACCCCGTTTTCACTGACCAGTTACACGTCAAGGTTGATCCAGGACCAGCAGGCTGCCAGCGTGGGTGAAGTGTTGCTGAATGATCCAGCGGTGCGGGTGGCGCGTGGCTTCGGTAACTTCCAGCAAACCTACCTGGTGCGCGGCCTGCCGGTTTTCTCGGACGACATGTCCTACAACGGTTTGTATGGCCTGCTGCCACGCCAGTACCTGGCTGCTGAACTGGTGGAGCGGGTTGAAGTACTGCGCGGTGCAAGTGCATTCCTGAATGGTGCGGCACCTGGCAACAGCGGCTTGGGAGGTGCTGTGAACGTGGTGCCCAAGCGGGCGCCCAATGAAAACATCAACCAGGCCACGATCGGTTTGCAGCAGGGCGGTGAAGTGTACACGGCAGCGGATTTCTCCCGCCGCTTCAATGCAGGTTCCACCGGTGTTCGTGCCACCCTGGCCCGCAGGGATGGCGACAGCAATGTGGAAGGCGAGTCACGTGAATTGACCCTGGCTGCCGTGGGCATGGATTTCCGCAGTGACAAACTGAGGCTGTCTGCTGATGTGGGTTACCAGGACCACAAGCTGCAGGCTTCACAGCCCAGTGTGACCTTTGCACCGGGCGTGGCCATTACCGGCGCACCCCGTGCAGACCGAAGCATTGCCCAGCCCTGGACCTATTCCAATGCAGAAGACATATTCGGCACTGTGCGTGGTGAATATGATTTCAACAGCGCAGTAACCGGCTGGGTGGCAGGCGGTGTGCGTGAGAGTGATGAAGCTGGCAATTTTGCCAACCCCACGGTGGTGGACAGCCAGGGCAACTCCAGCACCTTCCGTTTCTCGAATGTGCGCAAGGATTCAATCCAGACTTATGAAACCGGCCTGCGTTTCAGGTTTGATACAGCAGGTGTGAAGCACACCTTGACCACCGCATTGTCACGCTTTGAGTCCAAGGAACGCAATGCATTTGATTTTTCAAACTTCGGTGGGTTTGCCGGCAACATTTACAACCCGACACCCGCACCCGAGCCTGCCCTGGGTGCATTCACAGTGGGCACTTTCGGGAACCCACTGGTTGTGGCCAAGGTGAACACATCCAGCTTCGCACTGGCAGACACATTGTCTTTCCTGGGTGACAGGCTGCTGGCCACGGTGGGTGCGCGTCGTCAGAAAATTGAAAGCCAGGGCTTCAACGGCAACACCGGCGCACCCAATGCCGACAGCTATTCAGCAAGCGCCACGACCCCTGTTGCCGGTGTGGTGTTCAAGATCAACCCCCAGTATTCGGTATTTGCCAACTACATTGAGGGCCTGGTGAAGGGCGAGGTGGCCCCCGCCACAGCCAACATGGCGCCGGTCACGAATGCAAACCAGGTACTGAAACCTTACAAGACAGAACAAACCGAGATTGGTCTGAAATATGACGGTGGCATGCTGGGCGGCTCGGTGGCTATATATCAAAGTGCCAAACCCAACTATGGCGTAGACAGCACAAACACCTTCCGCGAAGTCAGCAATGTGGTGAATGAAGGCCTGGAGCTGATGGCATTCGGCAAAGTCAGCAAGAACATGAAGGTACTGGGCGGACTCAGCCTGCTGAACAGCGATGCAAGCGGCAAGGATGCAATTGGGGCACCTTCAGCCCAGGCCAACATCGGCTTTGAATACAGCCCAGCACAGGTGCAGGGCCTGGCATTTGAAAGCCGCGCGATTTACACCAGTTCCCAGTATGCGGATGCGGCCAACACCCAGGAAGTGCCTTCCTGGACAAGGCTGGACCTGGGGGCCCGCTACACCATGCCGGTGGGCAATCAACAGGTGCTTACCCTGCGTGCACGACTGGACAATGTGACAGACCGGAATTACTGGGCTTCTGTGGGTGGTTTTCCCGGTGCCGGTTACCTGACGATCGGCAACCCACGCACACTGACCGTATCTGCTTCACTCGACTTCTAAGGATTGTCCTGGTTGATGAAGAAGAAAACCATCCGCACCTGGGCCTGGCTGCACAAGTGGAGCAGCCTGGTGTGCACCCTGTTCATGATCATCCTGGGGCTGACGGGTCTGCCCCTGGTGTTTGAGCATGAAATTGCGCACTTCACCGGTTCGGATGCAGAGCCAGCCGAGTTGGCGGCAGACCATCCACGGATCAGCCTGGACCAGGTGATGGACATTGCCATCAACAGGCACCCGGGCAAGGTGGGGATGTTTGTGTCACAGGATGCGGATGATGACCGGGTCTGGTATGTCACCCTGTCAAAAGCTGCGCACCTTGAAGAGGGCATGAAGCAGGTGGCAGTGGATGCCCGCACAGGTGAAATTCTTGCAGAGCCAGTGCTTGAAGGTGGTGTGATGAAGTTCATTGAAACCCTTCATGTGGACCTGTTTGCAGGACTGCCGGGCATGGTCTTCCTTGGGTTCATGGGTGTTCTGCTGTTGATTGCGCTGGTTTCCGGCGTGGTGCTGTACGCACCTTTCATGCGCAAGCTGGGGTTTGCTGAAATACGAAGCAGCCGGGAAAAACCCACTCGCTGGCTGGACCTGCACAATGCACTGGGCATCATCACCCTGGCCTGGTTTTTTGTAGTGGGTGGCACCGGCGTGATCAATGCATGGGGAGAGTTGTTGTTCAAAAACTGGCAGAACACCCAGCTTGCTGAACTGGTTGCGCCGTATAAAAACCGGTCGCCGCTGGATGCACCAGGATCACTGCAGGCTGCGGTGGATTCCGCATTGAAGCTTGAGCCAGGAAGGTCCATCCAGTTCATTGCATTTCCCGGCACTGATTTTTCCAGTCCACATCATTACGGAATTTTTTTGCGTGGCAGCAGTGCAGTCACTGCCCACACTTCAAAACCCGTGCTGGTGGATGCGCAGACAGCGGAAGTCACAGCCAGTGAAAACCTGCCCTGGTACCTGTTGATGCTGCAGTATTCACAGCCCCTGCACTTCGGTGATTACGGCGGGCTCCCCATGAAAGTAATCTGGGCATTGCTGGATGTATTCACACTGGTGGTGCTCATCACCGGGCTGTATCTGTGGTGGGTGAAATACCGGAGGACAGCAGCATGAACCGCGGATTCAACTTGTGGGGCTGGCCATTGCTGTTCGCCTTGCTGACCCTGGTAGGCCTGGTGGCTGCACTCCTGGGCGAAGGCGCATGGGACTGGCTCTCCTGGACAAGCCTTGCGCCGGTGGTCCTGCTGTCTGCATGGCTGGGCAGAAAAATCTGAATTCATCTGCAAGCCTCACCATCAAGCGGGCTACTGCCGAATCTGTAACAAGGCATCATGCATGTGTTGGACCCGGTATTGAGAACTTGACCGGCATGCAGGTTTCAACCACCATCTGCCTGTCAACATTACATTGCTGCCCCAATGCCCAAGCGCCTGCCGCAGTTTCCGTTCATTGCACTGATTCCTGCCTTAAGCCTTGGCTTTCTGCAGCCTGCACAAGCCCAGGTAAAAGGTCTTGAAATACCACCGAATGCCATAGGCAATGCTTCCCGCCAGTTGATGAAGGAAATGAAGCCGCTCGACAAGCCGCTTCACATCAAGATCTGCATTTTCGACATCCTGGGCAAGGCAGGCCCTGTCTACAGCATTGCGCAGGACATTGCGCTGGAAGCCCGCAAGTGGAACCTGTTTGCAGAACTGATTCCTTACACCAATGAAACTGTTGCAGCGGAATCTTTCCGCACTGGCCAGTGCGAGGCGGTGGGGTTGACCACGCTGCGTGCCCGTACGTTCAACCAGTTCATGGGCAGCTTTGATGCCGTGGGTGCACTGCCTTCCTATGCCCATGTAAAAACTGCGCTGCAGGTGCTGATGGGCAATGATGCCTTGTACGACCTGTCCATACAGGGCAAGTACCAGGTGGTGGGCATGGCGCCCTTGGGCGCCGCCTATGTGATGGTGAATGACCGCTCAATTGATTCAATCGAAAAAGCTGCTGGCAAGAAAGTGGCCGTGATGGACTGGGACAAGAGCCAGGCGAAGATGATTCAGCAACTGGGTGCGCAGGCCGTGCCCAGCGACATCACCAATTTTGCGCAGAAATTCAACAATGGTGTGGTGGATATCGTGGCAGCACCTGCAGTGGCATTTGCACCGCTGGAGTTGTATCGTGGCCTGGGCACCAAGGGTGGTGTGTACAAAATGCCCTTGCTGAATGTGACAGGTTCTGCAGTGATCAACCGGACCCGCATTGAAAAGGAAGTGCCCGACCTGGATGACCGCCTGAAAAAAATGCGCAAGTTCGGTTTGAGCTTCATTGACCAGGCCATACAGGCGGTGGTCACGATAGAAAAGCAGGTACCCCAGAAATACTGGATGAATGTCAGCCCTGCAGACCAGGAAAAATACAATGTGATGATGCAGCAGGCCCGCGTGCAACTGGTGCAGGACGGCGTGTACGACAAGCGCATGATGAGCCTGCTGAAAAAGGTGCGCTGCCACCACACGGCTGCGGCGGCGGAATGCAGCACTCAGGTGGAATAAGGCCAGCAGGCTTTCAGCACATGCGGTGCCCTGGCCAGCAGGCAGGCCACTGAAAATGCTGCGCCTGCGAGCAGCATGATCCACACCAGGACGGCGATTGAAGGCCTGTCCGCCTCCAGGCACAACAGCAGTGAAATGAACAGGGCACTGAACCCCAGGGTTTTCAGCAGGACGCGCGGTGGGCGGCTTTCATTCAGCGGAAGCTGTTTCACCTGGGCCCAGTGCATATCCATTGAAAGCGCCAACCACGCCATGCCCAGCATGCTGAACAGGCTGGCGAGCGAGAGATAAAGTGTTTCAGACATGAATCACCTCGCCAGTTTCAGTGGATGGCTGCTTATCCATTTTTGATTCAGACGGGTTTGCATTCTGCCCGCGGCTTGCAAGTTTCATCGCAGCCCTTGTACTGACCAAGGCACAAGCCAGCAGGCTGAGGTCCACGCCTGCAACGGGCCAGTAGGTGTCCAGAAAAACTGTTTTTACAAGATGGTCACCGGTGGTGGCCCAGTTCATCAGTACGGCAGAAATGCACAGCACGGCCAGGGCAATGCATTGTTCCCGCCAGCCGGGGTTTGGCAAGCCTTTCGCAACCGGTGCACTGCGAATGCAGGCATGCAGAAAGCTGACAGCCCAAATTGCCCAGAAAGCGGCTTTCTCCCAGTCGGCCTTGCCGGCCATGTCGGCTGGAAGAATACGGTTCACCACCAGCATGCCCACCGTGGCAATCAGCATGCCAGTGACGGTGGTCACGGCCAGTGCATCCACAATTCGACTGGCATTGCTGCCCTTGCGCGCATGCTGCTGCTTGCGTTTTTCCACAAAGAAAATGAAGCCGGTTGCAATGCACACCGCACCCAGCAGCCCACCCAGCACATACAGCCAGCGCAGCAACCAGTGTTCAAAATGCTGCAGGTGCAGGCCAGTCAGGAATTCATCGGTTTCTGAAACAGCGCTTCTTGGGGGGTCTTCCCGCAGCAATTCGCCAGTGCTGGTCTTGAAGTGGATGCCTTCGCCCACCAGTGCAACCCGGTCGCTGCCCGCCCGGTAAATACTCACATAGCTGTTGGCGTCGCCCACATGATGCATCACCAGGTAGCCCACTTCGCCTGCCATGTCGCGCGCTGCCCAGCGCTGTTTGGCCTCTGCAATCATGGCATCCACGCTGGCCATGGGCGCCGGAATTCCGGCTGCCTTCAGTGGCAGCCCTGTGGCCGCGGCTTCCTGTATTTCATGCTGCTTGTGCAGTGGGTCCAGCAGGGTGGTGCCCACGGGCAGAAAATAGAAGCTGGCGAAAATCACCAGGCCTGTGAATGCAAAGAAAAAATGGAAGGGCAGTGCCACCACGCCGGTGAGGTTGTGCAGATCCAGGCTGGCGCGCTGGGTGCGCTTCCAGGGGCGAAAGGTGAAGAATTCACGAAACACCTTGCGGTGCATGATCACGCCGGTGACCAATGCAGCCAGCATCATCAGCGCAGCCAGGCCCACGATCCATACGCCCAGGTTCTTCCAGTTCAGGTGCAGGCTGTAGTGCATCGGGTAAAACCAGTGGCTGCCGATTTTCAGCTTGTCATCTGGCAACACCTGGCCGGTGCGTGGGTCTATCGTGGCCCTGCGGTGAATGTGATTGTGCTCATCCGGGTTTTTCGCAAGCGGCACACCAAAACCCACGCCGGCTGCCACCACCGGGTCACGGTGCGTGACATACACCCAGTATTCATCGACAGGCAGTTCTGCACGGGGGGTCATTGCTCCCTTGGCTGGATCATGCAGGCGAGGCATGTTGGTTGCATAGTCCCGTTCATCCGGTTGAAGTCTTTGAAGGGCAGGAAGAAGCACCTTGTCGAATGAGGGCAGTGGCTGTGCATCGAACCGGGTTTCCGGGATGGCCCAGCGGTCGATTTCCCGATCAAACACGGCCAGCGATCCGAAAAAGAAACAGGCCATCAGCACAAAGCCCAGCACCAGGCCGAACCAGGTGTGCACCCAGGCCATTGACAGACGAAAATTACCGAACATTTCTTTCACTCCTTCAGGACAACAGGCTTTTCTGGACAAGCCAGGCCACTGCGGTCATCAAACCGCCTCCACCGGCCAGCACAATCCACGCACGGGCAATGCTTTCGCAGGCAAATGCCCACAGGAACACGCCCAGGAATAACAGGAAAGCAGCAATCAGCACACCGACTTCCGCATCATGAAAATCAACCCCGAGGGCCACCAGGGCTGCAATACAGAAAGAGGTAAAACCCCAGGTGAATGCATAGCCGCCAAGCAGCGAGGCCGCGATGCGGGAAAGGATGGCAGCAGCCTTGTTGCGAAGCGGAACGGATGTACTCATGAGATAAACCGAAGTCAGGAAATCGGGTTACAGGAAAACTGCTCAGTGCAGATGTTCGGGATTCACGGCAGGGCTGGCCCATGCAGACATGAGGGCGAAAGTGGCAGCAATCAGCGCATCAGGAGAATCGTGAACAAGCGGTGTCATGGGTGGGTCCGGAGCGGCACTGGGACAGGGCATAGATTGACAGGCACTTTGAATATTGTCAATATAAATAAAAACAATTCTCATTAAAAGTATAAAAATGTTTAATTTCCCGTTCAATGCCAGTGGCAGACTGCCCGGGGCAACCACATCCGCCTTGATGGCGAGTTCTTCCAGACCCTGCAATGCCGCATTCCCCACTGGTGCAGAGCGGGCACGGGCGGCATAAGCCCTTGAGCCAACTCCAATCGACACACTGTTTTCACAACCTTGATCATTTCCTCTCATGTTCCACCTGACCTCTCTGACTTCTCGAAAGATCAAACCCATCGCCATGTCGGTTCACCTGGCTTTTTGTGTTGTTCCCCTGACCACCCTGTGGCCAACTGCTGAGGCCCTGGCACAGCAAGCGGAGGTGGATGCCCCTTCTGCCCAGGTCAGCCAGCCAGGCAACACGGCCGTGTTGAAGGATGTCACGGTGACTGCTGCGGGCGAGACAGATTCCAATGGTGCAGCTGCTGCAGGCTTTTCCAGCCGGAATGCAAAAATCGGTGTGCTGGGTGAGCGGCCATTGCTGGACACACCGTTCTCGGTGAATGTGATTTCTGCTGAA